>JBAYPC010000051.1:0-10586 GCA_041677905.1 Alkalispirochaeta sp.
GACAAAACCGAGAGCCTGCCGGCGGGCTTCCCGCATGAGCTGCCGGTCATCGCTCTGCACAACTGCAGGCAGTCCAAACCGGGCCGCTCCGTCGCGCAAGATACCCGCACAAAAACTGTCGATCGTGGAAATCCGGGCTTCATCAAAACGGTCCAGCTCACGCTGTAGCGCCGGATCAGCCTGGACCTCTTCGGTGAGAGAGCGGTATATCCGACCGAACATCTCGGCGGCGGCCTTTCTGGTAAAGGTCAGGGCGAGAATTTCCGGGACACCTGCTTCACCGTTCCTGAGAATAGCCATGTACCGCTCGGTCAGCACTCTCGTCTTTCCACTGCCCGCCCCGGCGGCCACAACGACGTTGTGCCGGACCTCCACCGCCCTGCGCTGATCCGCGTCAAGAGCCATCGGTAAACCTCCTGGTGACAAAACAGCTGCGGCAGATAGCCCGAACCGGACAGGTGGAACAGTCTGGTTCATCTTCGCACTGGAACGCCCCGGACGAAACCAGCTCGTCGATCCGGGACAGGTATTCCGGCAGTCGGGCCTGCAGCTGCTGCAGCCGTTCCCACGCCGCGGTCGTTCGTTTTGTTCCCGTCCGGTCGGCGATAACCTTGATTTCTGCCGCCGTCAGGTCAACGTAGGCAATCCGCTCAACCTGTCTGCCCGTCTCCTGGGTGTGTAACAGGGCGTATAAGGGCAGCTGCAGGGAGCTGCTGTCCCGGGGGTCATCAGACTCATGGGGGAGGACTTTGCCCGCACCGTGCCACGGACCGAGGCGCGTCTTGTAGTCATAAATGGTATCGCCCCCCTCTGAACGTACGATCCGGTCGGCCGTACCGGTCAGCTGCAGGGGCCCGACGGTGACGTCGAAGTTGTGCTCAACCTCATCACCCCTTTCTGTTCCCGAGGAGTCTGTGACGGCGGAGTCTGAGCCGGAGCTGCCCACGGTAAAGCGTCCATCCCCAAACAACGCGAGGACTACCGCCGTGACGTACTCATTTCGCGCCTCTATTCCCAGGCGGGGGAGGTACAACCGGCTCTCAGGACGAGAAAACTCATCGGTTACAATCCGGGCAACCTCTTCACGGTCTCCCGCCGAACCGGCAAGCCCGTGAGAAGCGACCACTCGGGCCATGATCGCGTGCAGGACGCTGCCCAACACCATGGGATTAGTCGGTGCATACCCCCAGCGGCGGGAAGTCACCTGCAGCCCTTCCTGGATAAAAAACGCAAATCCGCAGCGGTTGAATTTGTCTACCGTAGTTGGAGACCACTTCTCCGGCCGGTGCAGAAGGGGAAGAACCTCGGGATCGACCGGTTGAACCTGGAAGTTGGAAGCAACCGGAAAGAGGGTCGTCTCCAGGGCCCGTTCCAGACCGCACCGCTGCCGGAGGTACATTACCGCAGGCGGCGACGCAGCGGCCCGACTCCACCACTGCCGCTCCGTATCCCAGTGGTTGGTGCGGGGAGTCGCCGGCTCAGCCGGCCAGACCAGTTCGGCCGCCGGGACCTGTGTACCTCCCGGTGTCGCCAGAGCACACGAACAGACGGTGTTTCCCAGGGCGCCGCCGTAGGCGTGGAGAAACGGGGCGGACCTGTCCAGACTGTCGCCAAAAAAAACGCGGACTTCATCCGACCGAAGCCCCATGGGCGACTGCCTGCGAACGCGAGTCGTCCCCTGGGCAAGGCCGATCACATAGTGGCGCACCGACGGCAGGCCTGCAGCGACCCGATAGGGGAACACCGCCACCGCATCACCGCCGGCGGGAAAGACGTACGTTTGGTCCGCCAGCAAGGAGAGCAGAAAATTCCACGGTCGGGTAACTGGAAACCCTCGTTCTTCCAGTTCGATCATGGATGCAAGCTGGTCGAGGGCCGTTTCATATACCCGTTCGACCTTCCTGAAGGGCCCGTGGTGCCACCCTTCACCGCCGGGGCGTTCAATGTGGTGATCGGCGAATTGACGATACGCCCGTTGGAGAGCCGACGGTGTTTTCGCCGACATGACGGCGCTGATATCCCGCTCCAGGGTCAGGTAGTGTTTTTCCAGCGGCAGGTACCGAATCCGGTCCCGGGCAGGTCCTTCCTTCAGTATCTCGAACGCCTGCCGCCACTCCTTCCGGTCGTAACAGTGGGCGGTAAACCCAAACTCGACCAGCCGCGCTTTTTGTCCGGCCTCCCGCCAGGGAATACTCCTGTCCTGCAGCAACGCCGCCAGTGAAACGACACCAAAACGGCCGCGGACAACGTCGTCGATGCGCTGAAACACGGTCCCTCCCGGCTGTTCAAGAACGGGAAGCCCCTCGGCGTATCTGATCGGTACATCCCGGCGCGCCGAAGACTCGGAAATCCAGGGGCGCAGGCCGGCGAGGTCTGCCGCCGATACAGCTATCTGCCACGGCTCCAGACCCGCCGCCAGATCATCTTCTATCCGGTCAAAAAGTGCGGTAATCTCGTCCCGACTGCTCGCATACACAGCGGTCGGCGCCGGGTTCTCCTCCAGTCCGGGCAGACTCACCACGTCAATATGGGGAACGAGTTCATCCCCATAGTCCCGAAAGTCCTCCAGGAGTTCCGGCCAGAAGAGGACCGGCCTCCATGGAATACGGTCCAGGTGAACGTGCCCCCGAAGTTCCCAGTTCGGCTCAAAAAGAAAAAACCGGTCGAGGAACTCCCGGTACCGACGAAAAACCTCGGCGATATCGGCACCGATTTGGGGGCGCAGGTGCTCTCGAACGTCCATCATTCCCGCCAGTTGAGGCAGGAGTTGAGTCAGTGAACTGGATACGTTGGGGCGCCCCGCCGCAAAATCGGGATGGATAAGGGACGTGAGAAAGGGGTCGGTCCCGTTGTCGTCTATGAGTTGTCGTGCAAAGACCAGGCGAGAAAGTCGGGACGCCGGGCGCCGCTGTTCTTTAACGGGAATCGCCCACTTCTTGAACATATCCCAGGAGACGACCCGATCAACGCGAATTGCCCTGTATCCACCCCGGCGCGTTACCAGAGCGCGCCGCCACCCCTCCGCGGTAACTTCGGACGGAAAGACCAGCAGGGTGTTACCCCGATCGTACTGTTCGACGACGGTTGCCGCATACCCACTTTGATCCATGGTCTCTTCAGTATTACACACGTCGAAGTTTGATGCGACACATGTAAATTGTGACGCTTGCAGAATCATTTTTTCCGGTTTACCCTTGAGAAAGTGTCAGGTATAAAAGTAGTTCCGTTAAAAGACTTTATAAACAAGTATCCAACCGCATTGAAACAGCTGTTGAACCAACGGGAGAACATCGTCTGCCGCAGCAAGAGGACCGGTAAGATACGTAACGTCCAGTTACGGGCGCTGTACCGGAATAACCCTGCATTCTGGGCTCACGAAGACTCCTGGGAGTACTATCTGGACCGTTCAGTTGCCGAGACTACAGCTGAGGCGATCAGAATGGAGATCGAAGCGCAGCGGCAGAAGAGGGAGAGCGCATCGTCGGAGCCGGAAGACGGTATCGAAGAACTGGAGCAGGCACATCCGCCCGATGATCCCGGGGACGACGAAACAACCGGAGGTCCTCCGGCAAAGCCCAATTTCGGCGAGACCTATCAACGCTTCAAAGACCTGGAAATTGAAGAACGAATCGGACTTCTCCGCCTCTCCGTAGAAAAGCTGGACGAAATTGCCCAACAGGAACACCCGGAACCTGAAGCGGTGGCAGGGGCTCTGACCGAAGCGACGGAAAGCGCCACCATGGCCAACCGGGCCACCCTGCTGGAGGCGTTGCGACTGGGAAATGACCAGGCCAAGTCTTACACCCTGGAGATGGTCAAAGAAACGCACAAGATGGTCCGTTCAACTATGCGCCTCGTCGATTCTTCGGTGTACAACGACGACCTTGTCCGTTCCGTGGTAGAACGTTCCAACGGAACGGTGATACAGCACATGACTCGGGTCTTTCTGACGGGCCTCGAATTCCTCATGTACTACAACAAGCAGGTCATGACCAAAGGCATTGCAAATCGCATCCGAGTTCGTTTCACCCGAGATTACAAACAGTTTTACGCCAAATTGCTCCCTCACCTCCACGATGACTACGTAACCCTTGAGCACGTCTTCTACGGCGGTATGAAGGCGCTGAACGACATAGAGATGAACAAATTTGCCACCGGTTTTCTCGTCCACGACGTCGGAAAAGCGGAAGACATCGAATACCATGAAGGCGAGGCGGGCTATGACAGGCCAACTGTCGAGCGCCACGTCAAACTCGGGTACAAAGCAGTTATGGAAAAGACCAACTACCCCCGGGAAGCGGCGTTAATCACCGGGTACCACCATGAGTACTACGGCGACCCCGGCGGATACGGCTACTTCCGGGAATTTCTGGCCGAGTACAAGCGGAGCAACCCCAATGCCACCCAGGACTACGTCATGGCCTATTCAATGGAGCCTGTGATCGACTATGAGGTGCTGGCGTACTTCCCCGCAAAGATGCTGGAAATTGTCGATGTATTCGATTCACTGACCGATCCCAACCGCCTGTATCGTTCACCCCTCTCGGCCGAAGACGCCTTGGACCTCATCGGCACGGAGTTCATTCAGAATCACCCAAAAATCGACCCTATTCTCTTTGATATCTTCCTGGACTTTCACGCTGAACGGGTGACCCCGGCGTGAACCGGGCGTGAACTGTCATCGGCTTTGCCTCACCGGCATACCTCACCGGCCGAGAACGACGCCGTTAAAATAGGACAACATCGATTCCACGAAGTTCCGGGCCACCGCCTTTTCGATGTCCCGGTAGGCAAAGGCTCTGGCCGCTTCCTCGCTGATCCCGGACGCCCTGTTTTCTTCGTCGTAGTTGACCAGGCTGCGTCCGTCCCGGCTGGTCATGTCCAGGTTCAGGGTCCACCGTACCGACTTGAACTCGGCATTTGACGGTATTGCTTCAATCCGGACGGCCCCCCGTACCTGCAGGACCGGATCGGACTCGACGATAGGCAGCCGTTCTTCACTCAACGCCTGCCTGAGTATGGCCGTCACCCGCCCCTTATCATCACCGGCCACAGAAACGCTGACACCCATGGTCGACGACAGATCCGCCCGTCGCTGCAGCACCCGGTCGTAGACGTAGGGTAACTGCACCGTCTGCCCCATCCCCGGGGCTATGATATTCAGCTGATCCAGGAGAACTTCGTTGCTGTCGGCAACTACCGCGGCAGCCATGACGTAGGAGTACTCCCTGATGAGATCATCCCGGCCGCCCGCTTTGAGATCGGCCTCTGCCAGAAACCGTTCCACCTGCCGGCCGTTACGGCTGATCAGGTCGCGATAGACCCGTGCCGTAGGAAGCCGTTCCAGATAGGCGATGACGTGTACCCGGCCCGAGTCATCGACTGCAGCTTCACCAAACTGGACGTTCAGCAGGGTCTGGTCGGACTTGATACTGGTAGTATCGGCAAGCTGAACCTCGGTTTCCGTCATAGTGCCTTGGGACGTCATGAGCTCCCGATACCGTTCGCTCTGCCGACTGTCCACCGATACCTGCGCTTCAAATATCTGGGACAAGCTGGACAGGGCCTGCTGTTCGGCGTCCCGCCGGGAATCGCCCGTCCCAATCGCGGTAAGATAGGTGTTGTCGGGGTAGACGCTCTGCGGGTTGAGGTACCATTCAGGGTAGTCTTGTGCGGCGCGACCTGAAGCGCCCCGGGATGCAGCACCCCCGCCTGACGCCGTGGTGCTCGATTGTGTGGTACATCCCGACAGCAGCAGCCCCACAATCACCGGCAGTGCCGCAATCGCAACAAGAATCGTCGCCGGTACACGTCGTATATCACGTTTCTCTCTGTACATTCCCGTCTCCCTGAAAACTCAGTTGTCGTAATCAATTATTATAAAAAGAACTCACCAGGTTGAGCCCTTCGGCTCCCACAGTTACGGAACCGAGGTCTTCTACTCTCAAAAGGCCACCGCTTCCAAAGTACTCTACCGCAACAGAGTAAGTACCGGGTGCAAGCTCCCACTCGCCCGCGTATGCGTAGGCGGGGAAATAGCGGGATACCCGCAAGTCCGCCTGTTCACTGGCGTCCACCGCAACATCCGTTGCAACAGATCCAACCAGCCCCGCCACCAGCCCGAACACATTACCCGAGTCTTCACCGGCCTGCTGCATCTGTGCTTTGCCTTGTTGCGCAACGATACCCTTCACAATAGTACGGGTCACCGTTTTGAGAAAGATAATGGGTTCCTTGATACTGAAGGTATCCATGGCGATCCGTTCGACATCTTCCAGCAAGCTGAGCTCTCCTATGGGAGATCCGTCGACAACAACCCTGATGCGGGACACCTCACTCCCCCGGGGTTCCATCCGGGGCAGCTGAAACTTGAACCGAAACCCGCCCTGAACGCCGGGGTAGTAAAACGACGCATATCCCTCTGGAATCAGCACCCCTTCGTCACCTTCACCGGCATAGATAATCTGCACCGAATTGTCAAAGGTTACTACGTACAGCGTCTCCGCTCGCTTCAACGGCGCTTCCCCCACAAAGGAGAGCACACTCAACCGGCCGTCGTCGACCGGACGCATCACACTATCGTCAAAGGGCAAGGGAAAGGGATACAGATTCGACTGCCGTTGATACGCCTGCTGCATCTGTTCCCAGTCGATTCTGGCGCTGTCGTAGTTCCCGTCGGCCCGGTACATCAACAGGCTCAGATAACGGGCGAGCGCACTGTTGTAAAACCGGCTCGTCCCCGGTTTCATGTCCACGACGGCGTCGTCGGCCTGGTTGTACCGCGCCGCCAGGCCCTGGTACTTGTCTTCCAGCAGGTTGAGCTTGTCGTTGATCCGCCGTACTTCGACAAACGCCGACGACGCCTCTCCCCTCTCCAGAAAGGCGATCGCCTTGAAGACGTTCAGATAGATATCCTCAAAATCTTCACCGGCGTAGTTTATCTGGTTGTCGTTCAACAGGAAACTGGCCGCGGCCTGACTGACACTGCTGGTAAAGTACTCTTCGATGAGGCGTTCGGCCTCTTCAAACCGCTGAATACTGGTCTGGTAATCGCGGTTGTAGAAGTGCAGCATTCCGCTGTCCAGGTAGTAGAGGACACCGTCACGCTTCCCGTAGAGAGAATCGGTATTCTCTTCCAGCGCGGTAACGGCGGTGTCGAAATTACCCTGCCTGGCGGCTTCATCGATGATGAGAAACTGTTCATTCCGGGTAGTTACGCACGATGAGAGTACCAGAAAAACACCGACAACCACTGCACATCGCCATTGGCGGCACTTCCGGTGGTCTATACCCTCTCTACCCATAGTCACCCCCGTTTACCAGCCCCGTTTTTTCTGTTCGATGATCTTCTTGATTTCCTTTTGGCCCAACCACACTTTCTCGCTGGTCTCGATGTTGATCAGCTCCATGTCCGCCTGATAAAAGACGGCCTTTTGCCCGTCAACGGCATCTACAATGGAGGATATACTGCCCTGCAGCATGAAATCCGCACCGGTTTCAGCACCCAGCCGGGAAATAGTCTCCTGTGTGGCCTGGGTCTGCTGGTCAAGTCGTTCGGCCCGCAGTTCTTTTCGCTGCTCCGACGCCGCGACAAAACGGACCATCCCGCTGTTTACCAGCTCCCGTTCCATGTCGTTGATGAAGGTCTCGGTGTTTATGTGTTCCGAACTGAGGTTGCGGACGGTTCCGACGATGACCACCGGCTCTCTCCCGGCAGAAGCGTTGAATTTGCTGAGCCACGGTCGGCTGAGTACGTCGTCGATCATCTGCTCGGCGACGAGGCGAGAATCCGTATCGTTCCACCGACCACTCAAGTCGGTCTGGGTGTCCGCCGCCGTCCGCTCAACGGTCCGACTGGGAGTTGCACAGGCCAGGACCACTAATGCCATTCCGGTGATCGCGATAAATCTTACTGTTTTATTCATATTAACTCCTTATTCTGCACAGAGCATATGTTTGCCCTATGTCTTTGTCAATGAAGACGTTGTTATCTGTTCAACTTGAATCCCCTACATACCAAGTTATACTATGACCGACATGATAACGCCACTGCGGCTCAGTCTCACCACCGTGTTTTTCGCTGCTCTATTGATCCAGTGTACCTCCACCGATCAACCCCCTCAACAGGTTCCTCAACACATTCCTCAACAATCTGCCGCCCCCCCGATTTCAGACGGTCGAGACAGCCGTGACGACCGGGACAGCCTGATGCAGGACCTCTCTCCTCGAGATGGGCAGGCCGTATTCCTCGGCGTATCGGCGCGTCTGCGTAATCGCGACGCCGAACAAGAGGCGGCAGTGCTGCACGTCGCAGAACAGGCCTCACGGTTCGTCCGGTTTTACGCGGAATACCGGTATATCACCAAAACTACCACAGGCGGCACCGGTTATCTTGACGATATCATCGGAAGGTGGGATGCAGAGTACGCAGACAGTCTGGTAGAATCGGTAGAGGTCATGCGCACGGTACAGGACCACGAGGGTACGTACGTTTATGCCCGGGTACACGGTATTCCTGCTCCGCCGGACGTACCCCGACTGGAGCCGGCGCCGCCGAACAAACCACCCCGGTGGATCAGCTCACCTCCGGTGGTGTCCGGGTACATAACTGCGGTAGGAATATCCACTCCCAGTCACCGTATCAGGGACAGCCTGGACCGGGCCGATCAGGATGCACTGAAAGAGATCCTCTTCAAGGCGGGTACAACGGTACGCATGATAGAAGAAATCCGGGACAGGGACCGGAGGGGAACGACCCACTCAGTCGTCACTTCCCAGGAGGCGTCGGCGACTTTACGCAATTTCTACGTACTTGCCCGGTATATTTCTCCGGATGGGCGATATTATTACAGTCTCGCAGTAGCGCGGGAGGAGTGACACATGAGAAATCTCAAGGTTTGGGGAGCGTTGTTTCCGGTCCTGTTTGTTGCAGCGGCCACCGGTTGGACTCAAGATATGGGGCGTCTCACCTACATTGAAGGGGAGGTCCAGCTCATCCGGGACGGTCGTATCCGTGACGCTCTGGACCTCACGATAGGGACACCTCTGATGGAAATGGATGTAATCCAGACGGGTTCCGATGGCTACGCCGAAATTGAGTTGAACCAGCCGTCGGGGACGGCGGTTCGGGTCCGGGAAAATACGGCCTACTACATAGAGGTGGAGCCTGAAACGGGCGGGGCCACAACAACTCGCATGAAGGTTCTAAGCGGCACCGTTGAGGTGGCGGTGGGACGTATGTCCCGGGGGTCCCGTCTCGATGTTGTCACCCGGTCGGCCACTTTTGGTGTGCGGGGTACTCAGTTCGACGTCATAACGGCGCCCGATGAATCGTCACTGCTGGGCGTTCGGGAGGGACGGGTTGCCGTATCGGCGGGGCAACAGCAGCAAGTTGCCGAAGCGGGGCAGGCGGTCCAGAGTGTTCCCGACCAGCCTCTCCGGCAGGAGGTGGTTCCCGGGGGTGATTTTGACGCGTACTACGCCCGGTGGCAGGAGCTGCGCATGACCGTCTTTAAGAACGGTGCCCCGGTCTTCGTCCAGGCGTATATAAAACGCTACCTGGATACGGTAGACAGTTTTGACCGAGCGTACAAAGACCTGATGCGTCACCGCCCCCGCCTGGAAGAAGCCCTCAGCGGAAACAGTCCTCTGGGAGCCGATATCCGGTTGCGCCAGGAGGTGAGCCCCGCTCTTATTTCCATGCGCAGCGTTCTTCCTCTCTTTGAAGATACGGTGTACCGCCTGCGGGACCTCCGCCGGTACCACGAACAAGGCATTGGAAGGACAACTGTCGGCTCCGTGAACTCCGGAGAGTTCTTTGCCGGTTTTGCCCGACGGGAGAACGAACTTATCGGTCGGCTGGCAGAAGTTCGCACCGTTTTTTCACTGTACAATCAGGTAGAACGGCGCAGCTTTGGCGGTCTCCCCGGAGGGAAGAGTCCCTTTGGCGGCGACAGTCTGTTTCCAGGGGAACTCACCCCGGGAGGGATGTCTCCTGGCGGGATATCTCGCTGAACCAGCCCGGCGGTGATTTTTCCCCCCAGGACAACCAGGGGCATTCCGCCCCCAGGATGGGCACTTCCACCCACCAGATACAGCCCCCGGTGACGACGGGACCGGTTGGGGTGCCTCAAGAACGCCGCAAGCCGGGTGTTTGACGCAATTCCGTACAAACTGCCCCGGTAGGAGCCGGTCCGTTCGGCAATTTCCGGGGGCGTCAACACCGATTCAACCTCAATAGCGGCCCCAACGTCCCGTCCCAGCAATCGGTTCAGGCGAGAGACGATCCGGCCCCGTACTTTTCGGACCTCTTCGTTCCAGTCCTGGCCAAAATCTGCCGGTGCATTCACCAGTACAAACCAGTTCTCACACCCCTCCGGGGCATCCCGGTGTACCTGCCCGGAGGTTTTAGAGGTGATGTTGATGTAGATTGTCGGATCTGAGGGAGTTCGATAGCGTTGAAACAGCTCCTCAAATTCGGTCCGGTAGTTGTCTGAAAAGAACACATTATGCAGACCGAGCTCTGGAAATTGGCGGTTCATTCCCCAGTAGAAAACTATCCCTGAACTGGATGGTTCCAGTTTCCC
>JBAYPC010000052.1:0-10460 GCA_041677905.1 Alkalispirochaeta sp.
CGTGAGCCAACTCCAGCTCATGGTTAAGACGCGGCATCCCATGCTGCCGCTCGCATCTCCATCACTTTTCGGCGGATCATCGGATCAACCATTTTTATCTCATCGAACGGAACGCGGTCGGTGAGCATCCGGTAGATGATCTCACTCAACTGCCGGGCGGTGGCGATGATACTCCGGCCCGATCCCTTTTCTCGCTTCAACCGGTCGTAGCGCTCCAGTATCCGGTAAGTGCCGGTGCGCCGCCGATTGCGAACCATCCCCAGTACGACCTGTACCAATGCTGTTCGCAATTCCACCGGACCCCGCTTGGTGACCCGCCCGTGGTGGACGGACTCGTTCGAGTTCTGCACCCACGGAACCAACCCGGCATACGCGGCATATTTCCCTGCCGTCGGATACCGCCTGATGTCGTCGGTAAACGCCCGGATTGTCGCTGCTGTGATCAACCCCGCTCCCGGGATCGTCATGATCAGCTGTACCGCCTCATCATCCTTGGTCATTTCCGCGATCACTCGATCAAGCTTCTTGACCTCCGCGGAAAGTCGGTCTATCGTTTCAAACAGCGGGTCTACCGCGTCGCCGGCGATGTGATGTGCCGCGAGCACGCTTTTCACGCGCCGGCGTTCTTTTGCACTTTGCAGTTGCCCGCGCTTCGATTCGATCCCCAGGCTCAACAGCAACCCATGCAACTGGTTTTTCACCGTCACGATCGTCTCCACCAGCGTCTTGCGCGTCTTAATCACCCGCCTGAGCTCCTCGCTCTCCGGTGAACATAGATGTGCTTCCGGCAGCATGTCCTTCTCCAGGAACTCCGCCAGCGTCGCTGCGTCGTGCCGGTCGGTCTTCTTCACCGATTCGGTCACCACCTTGAACTTCGCCGTGTTCACTACCCGTACCGGTACGCCGCACCGTTCTACCCGTTGCTTGAAGTACCGCGTGTTCCCCGTGGACTCCACCGCGACTTCTACCGGCGTGCCCGTTTCGATTACCGACTGCAATGCCACTTCAAATCGGCGGTAGCCGTCGTCAGTCGTCGGATACCGTTCATGCTTACCGGTAATCCCGTCGTCGCTTCGCCAAAAAACCGTGAACTGACTCTTGTGCAAATCAACGCCTACACTCATTCGCATCGTGCTCTCCTCTCTCGATTTGAGCCGGAGTCCTATGCGGTGGATCGTGCCACTCTCCTATTCGACCTCGCGGGTCATTGCACGCTGCGGTCACCGCCCCTCATTCTCCTTTTCAGCCTCGCGGGCTATCAACTATGACGAGCAGCTCCCGGTCCGCCTCAAATCATGTGATTCTTGGCGGTATTTTAACCCACCGGCTCACGGTTTACTTTTTATCGTGCCTCCTTTCAACCGGTAGTCGATTGGAGTGGCCCCGGTTCGACACACAGGTTGAATATTGTGTTACTTATTTTATGACTGTTTTAGTCATATTTCAATATAAAAGTATCGTCAGGGGTGTGGTCGTGGACTCAAGATCGTCTTGTTAAGGACCGCCATGTTAAGAACTGCCACTATTGATCACACAAAGGCCTCGGACCGGATTGTTCCTTCGGGGAAGCCGAGCGCGAGCAGGTGATCCACAATATCCCCGATGAACCCAAGCGGACCGCAAAGACGCAATTGCGGCGGAACATCATCGTATAGGACCGGGCCGAGGATCGAGTCGAGAAAGGCGCGGTCAATTCGACCGTCCTGCGACGAGAGGCGGGTCGTGAGGACCGAACGATACCGGTCAAAGCGGAATATCCGCTGCGTACTTTTGGCACTGACGATAAGCGTTGGCGACGGCGTGACTCCCGCGACCGTTGCGTGTTCGTACATGCTCAACAAGGGGGTAATTCCCGCGCCGGCGCCGATGAGGACCAGTCGTCCTGCCATTTCCGGTGACCATGTAATGATAGAACCCACCGGTCCGCGTATTTCGAGTTTGGCTCCCGGTCTGACGCCGGCAAGGCGCGGCGATAACAGTCCCTGCGGCAGCACCTGAATGCCAAACTCCAGATGGTCCGTCACGGTTGGACTTGAAACAACTGAAAATGCCCGCACGACACGTTCTGCAGGCATCCGGATGTCGTAATATTGGCCGGCACGATGGGCAATCCACCGCTCCGGCCGGATTGATAGCGCGACCACGTCACTGCTCTCGGGAGTGCACGTAAGGACCGTCGCACGACGCCAGCTCGCTCGACCAGTTTCTGTGGCTGCGGCTGCATGACGCGGCTCCTCGCGGCCGCCCGTCTCATTGCCCGGGACAAGGCTCACGATTTGACCTCCAGAATAGCTACGGGGTCTCCCACCCGGATGGTTCCGGTGTGTTCGTGTACAACCTTTTGGCCAAATCCTATTCCCCTGGGGACGGAACGATAGGTCCCCAACGTCTCAAGTGGATCAATTTCTTTGATGCCGGTCTGCTGGTTCACGTTAATCATTTGGCAACGTATACACGGTTTTACGACGACAAGCGTCACGTCACCAATTTGCACCCGTTGCCAGTGGTCTTCCTCATAAGCTGTAGTGCCGGAGACAACGATATTTGGACGAAAACGGTCCATCGATATCGGCCGCTCCATCCGTTGATTGAGATCCGACAGCGACGCTTCGCTCGTTAGATGAAGCGGTGCCGAGTCGGCAAACCCTACCGTGATACCGGCTGGTGCCGGATAGGAATCACCGAGCCGCCGGGGATGTTCACTGGAAATGTATACGAGGCGGGCGGGCCGTTGAAGAAAGCGCGTAAGCTGCCGGGCCGCTTCGTCACCTTGATCTATACCATCCACCGTGTCGTTCCACACGGTGACAGGATATACCCGGCCATTTCCCTTACGATCGGCGCCGTCCCGGATGAGGGGGGCTCGTAATTCGTGCCCGTCGGGGAAACGCATGGACAGTCCGTCGTCATCAGGCACCGCCGTTACGAGGGCCATTTCAGGGTGCTGGCGCTGGGTAAGAAACCGGTTGTTCTCATCAACAACCATCCATAACCGATCATGGCGAATTCCGGTTGCGGTGAGTTCCGCTTCCGTCAGCGCGATTCCTGCCATGGATTTTACCGGATACACTGTCAGGCGGGACACGGTGATACTCATCGCTGAATCCTCCCGTCGACGGCGGTAATCGGTCAATCCCCGCGCCGTGAAAAATACGCCAGCCCGCCCCGCAGCGTTATGAAATGCAGGACAAATCCGACGACAACCGGTCCGACAAACGATGGAAATGGACCATCGATGCGCGTTAATGCTTCACCGATCCAGTACGAGGGTATGATTCCGGATAGATAGACAGCCGGCGAGTCGAAATAAAAGGGAAGTATCGGCGGTATGACAATGATCCCGAGGAGTTTCGCCACGGCCAGCCCCTCAACCCTGTTTCCCGCAAGCGTTGCGAGAATCAGGGCAAAGAAGGGCGCTTCCAGCGCCGCCATGACCGATATTATGAGATAGCGCGGCATCGTAAGACCCGATATGCCGGAAAGACCGGACAGGGGGATAAGAACGGCGGTAAGTACGATGCTCACCACCGTAACAAGGGTGATCCGGTAGAGGAGATATCCCCGTTTGGTCAGCGGCGTTATGGCAATGGCAGAAAGCACATGCTCTTCCCGTTCTTCAAGCAACATGAACCCGATGACCCATCCAAACATCATCGGTGTCATGCACGTGAGGACGGCAATCACCGCCGGATGATGTACCGACAGATCTATGGAGGCGGGCAGGACCGCCTGCAATTGAGGCTCACCAAATCGGATGAGCAGTACCAGAAACACGGGAATACAGGCGACAACGGGCAAAATGTCGTCCCGGATCGCGTTTTTACCGTCGTTTACCAGCAGGGACACCAATCGGTTCATACGTGCGTCACCTCTGTCGCGTTGTCAGCCGACGCAAAGCCGGTGGCCCGGTCAATTCCGAGGCCATACCGCGCAAATGAACGGGCCGCCCACTGCCATGCGGGAACGTGCCAGCCGGCCAAAAGGACGAGACTGGCAGCGATTTCCCCATGGGAAATCGATCCCGCCTCAAACGCTCCTACGATAAGGGTCAACGAAGCATGCGTGGGAATGATGAAGAAAAGCGGAGAGGCAATCGATGGAACAAGGGTAAGAAGCGGCAACGATAGAACCAGCATAAGTGGTGTAGCCGCAAAAACATAGCGCACGATTGAGTCCGTTCTGGAGGCGATTGCGATGCCGACCAGGGTCATCAACGTAGAAGTCAGCAGGACACCAATAGTCAGGATAGCCCATCGGACGGACAACCCGCCGGCCCCGGCGACGCCCACAGCCCCCGCCACAGCCAGCACCAATGCCGTACCAACGGCAAGGATCGAAAGCGAAATGACTTTTGCCAGCAGATACTCTCCCACCCGTAGCGGCGTAACTGAAACGCTCTGCAGCGTGTTGTCTTCCCGCTCCAGAAGCAGAATCCCACCGATGAAATAGAGTCCGAGCATAGCCGGATCACTGAAGATGAAAATCGGGGTGAGAAAGCTGCGTAACCGGGAACCGACTGACAGCAGAAAGCCAACATACAGGAGACTCACCAATCCATACACGGCGTAAAACCCGTGGCGGTACTGAAGCAGGATATTGTATCGGGTCGCGGCTATCGTTCTCATCGCATGTCTCCATGAACCGCCCCGCTGCCGGAGAGACTTGTGCCGGTCAATTGAATGAAAATATCTTCCAGACTCGCCTCGAGGGAATGAATCGTTTCTATACGTTCACGCCTGAGCAGCGTAAGAAAGGCGTCGTTCTCGCCGATTCCGTCAAAAGAAAAATCCACCGTCCGGGTTGTTCCGGTGTTGCGGTACTCCACCCGGACTATCTTTTTACCGTACTTGATCTTGAGATTCCGCGGAGAATCGATAACCGCCAGTTTTCCTTCCGCAATAAATGCAACCCGATCGCAGAGCTCGTCCGCTACGGTCATATTGTGGGTCGTGAGAAAGACCGTGGTGCCTCCGGACCGCGTTTCCTGTATCAAATCCTTCATCAGGCGGGCATTGGCCGGATCCAGTCCTGCGGTTGGTTCATCGAGGAAGAGAATACGCGGTCTGTTTATGAGGCTTCTTGCGACGCTGAGTCGTCCTTTCATACCCTTGGAGTACTCGGCAACACGTTGAGCCCCCGCCGCATCAAGCCCCACCCGCTGAAGCAGCGTTTCCGGTGATTCAGTTGCCCCGGTGTAGAGTGACGCAAAGAACCGGAGGTTTTCCAGACCGGTCAGTTTTCCAAACAGATTGGGCGTCTCAAAGGAAACGCCGATCTGTTCATAGAAGTCCGGCCCCAGCGCACCGAGATGCATACCGTTCACCACGACGCTCCCTTGAAAACCACGCAACAGACCGATGAGAATTTTTTGCGTCGTTGACTTCCCCGCACCCGACGGTCCCAGAAACCCGAATATCTCTCCGGGCTGAATCGTAAAATCCAGTCCGTGCAGCGTGGGTTTCTCATTGCGGGGATAGGCGAATGACAGGTTATAGACTTCAATCATGAATGCCTCCGGGTGACGGAAAGAGATAGTCCGCAATCATGGTGAGCAATAATCGTAACGATCGTGAGAAGACGTCGGCACCGATCTCTCGTTGGTGAAGCACGAGCATAGAAACGCCCCGCAGGAGGCCGGTGAGGCTTTCCAGTTCCACATCCCGGACGGTGGTCTGCCTCCGGGCTTCGTCCAACAGCTGCGCAATATACTCCCGGTCATGTTCAAACAGTCTGTTAATCTGTTCCGGTTGGAGGCGCTCGGTAAGAAACTGGAACTCCTCCGGCTGAGAGAGCACATGTAGAATCGGGGTATTTTGAATGAACATGAGTTGGGCGTACATGGATTCTACAAACGCCTCCCGCATGGGAAGACCGCTGGAAAAAAGCGTTTCCTGGATTATTTCCTGGGAATGCCGCTCTGCCGTTAACAGTATTTCCACGAAGTAGTCTTCCTTGCCGGAAAAGAACGCATAGAACGTACCCTTGGATACGCCCACGCGACGGACGACGTCATCGATTGCGGTCTTTTTATATCCATGTGTCTGAAAGAGTTCCGTGCCAACCTCCAGAAGTCGGTTTCGCACTTTTTCCCGGTCATCCTCGGTAAAATGTCGTGGCAATTCGTTACCCCCGCCGATTTGGTACTATATGACTGTATTTATTATTTGGGTCATTGCGTCACATGTCAAGTACAATGTCGTAAGGAAGGCCAGGCGGCCGTTGACCCGCCATCGCCGGGTATTATAGCCTTGTCACGTAACTTGCATTTCAGGGAGCTTGAGAAGACGTGAAGAGGTAGAACGAAAGAGCATATACCCCTGCTATTCCCCGTCACCGATAGGACACCGCGCTCGTTGAGCCGGAGGGAGTAAAAGGGCCGACCGTCTCTTTCGTTGTTGCACATTCACGCTGTATACCGTTGGACACGTAAGCGTGAGGGTCGGAACATACCCTGCGTCCAGGTTTTCTGTGCAATTGCTTTCCATATCCAATCTTTCATATACCTACCCTGCCGGAATCGTACCGGTCTTCTCGTCATTGCATGCCGTCTTTGAGCCCGGCTGGACGGGCGTCGTTGGTCCAAACGGGGCGGGTAAATCTACGCTTCTGAAGGTACTGTGCGGAGTCCCGTTGGAGCCGCAACCGGACGCGCCTGCGCCGTCGGCCGCAGCTCAGCCCCCAGGAACAGTCCCGCCGGCGCCAACAACCGGCTCCATCGACGGACCGGAGCGCCGCATGTACTGCGACCAGCAAACTGAATTTGTACCATCCGGGTTTTACGACTTCATTAATGCCTGGGACGAGGTTTCCATCGACCTCATGCGCCGACTTGGTGTGGAATATGAATGGTACTATCGCTGGGATACCCTCAGTTTTGGCGAACGCAAGCGCGCCCAAATCGCAACAGCTTTGTGGATACACCCCGACGTCCTGGCTCTTGATGAACCGACCAACCATCTGGACCGGGATACACAACGTCAAATCGGTGATGCACTCGCAACATGGGACGGCATCGGCGTTATCGTCAGTCATGACCGATCGCTCCTCGACCGGCTATGTACCCGCTGCCTGTTTTTGGCTTCCGGCACGGCAACCGTACGCCCCGGCGGTATAACCAAGGGCATGGAACAGGAACGGTTGGAACATCTTGAGGCTCTCCGCCTCAAGCGGGAAGCAACGCAGGAGGCACGCCGTCTGCGTCGGGAAGCCCAGCGCCGTACCGAGGCGGAATCCCGCTCCGCCGGAAGGTTGTCCAAGAAAAACATCACCCGAAAGGACATCGACGCCCGTGCAAAGGTGGATGCAGCCCGGCTAACCGGCAAGGATCGCCGCGCCTCTGACGCGGCGCGACTCATGCGCGAGCGTGCCGACGATGCTTCGGAACGTTCACGTGCCATACCCCTCAACAGGCCGACATTCGCGCCGTCTTCCGGCTCACTCGGACTCGATGCCGACATCGTACGGGGCGATACATTGTGCCGCCTGCCGGCGGATACGATCAGGACAGTCGACGGCAATTTCTGCATATCGCATCCTGCCCTGACGATAACGCCACGTGACCGGATCGGTATCAGCGGACCCAATGGATCGGGAAAAAGCACCGTGCTCCAACGTCTGTATGCACGGATGTCACAACGATATTCGATTCTGTACCTTCCGCAGGAACTGACGACGGCGGAGACGGAGCAGTTACGACAACGTGTCCATGAGCTGGACAAGTCACGGAAAGGGCGTGTATTTGCGTTAGTAAATCAATTGGGCAGCGATCCGGAACGGGTCATGAACACCACCGCCCCGAGCCCGGGTGAAGCCCGAAAACTGCTGCTGGCGATGGGAGTACTTGAGCAACCGTCGGCGATCGTCATGGACGAGCCAACCAATCATTTGGACCTCCCGTCGATCGCGGCCCTCGAGACGACCCTCATCGAGTACCCGGGTGCCCTGGTGATCGTGAGCCATGACGAAGTGTTTCTTGCCGCACTGACTACTCTGCGGTGGCGGACATCACATGACGGGAACGCCGGATGTAATAATCGAACTTTTCGGTTATCTATCGTACCGCCTTTATAGGTATCCAGATGTCACATCGAACGTTCGATCCCGATAGATCCTTGTCTTTGATACTGAGGATTTCGGGACCTTCTGACAGTTGGTATTCCACGGACGGAAACCACTCGGAGTAAATACGCCCCCATGTTTCCTGCATGGCTTGGGGAAACGGACCGGTTACGGAAAAAGCGGCCCACGTGGATGCGGCAACATCCAGCGAACTCCACGGCCCTGGAGATTGCTTTGTAGAAGCAACGCCAATGTAGTGGTCCAGGCTTCCCTGTTCGTCCATACGTCGTTCATCAAAGTTCACCGAAGCCTGAATGATCCCTTCCGGTTCGGTATCGGACATTGTTTTCAATGACTGAATGTCATCGGTGGTAAGTTCTTTCCACATTGCTTCGATTTCGGGATTGATCCCTTCAAATCGGATCGGCACCCGTTTCATGATACCGATAATCCTGAAAGGTCCCTTGTCAGTAATGCGTACATCCATTTGTCTGCCTCCCTGTATCGTGAGATAGAATGTCATTCGCGGCCATGTCCGGTAGACGCCGTCGCTGGTTTGTGCCGTCGCCGGAGATAGTCCGTGCACGGCGGTAAATGCCCGGGCAAAGGATTCCGTGGACCGGTATCCGTATCGGCCGGCAACATCCTCGACACCTTCGTTCCGGTTACGAAGATCCAGCGCGGCAAGCGTCAACCGCCTTCGACGCACATACTCGGATACCGGAATCCCCGCGATAAACGAGAACATCCGCCGGAAGTGGTATTCCGAGCATCCCGTGATTTTTGCGGCTTCCCAGATATCGACGGTACCGGTGAGATTGTCTTCTATGTAGTCGACTGCCGCGTTCATCCGGTCATGCCAGTTCATATCCATTCTCTCCCCCGTTGTATGGATGGATTATTCTACAGGACGGACAAACAAGTCATGCACAATTTTGTCGATCGCCGCGGCAACCTCCCTCGATGTGGACGGCGTCGCGAGGCGAGCGATTTATTCAAGAATCGAAACACATAACCGGCGGCATTGTCCGGATTCCAAAAGTAAACAGGTTATTACCCTGCCCGAACTTGATATTGTAATAGTCCTGACCAAAGTCGTAGCGAACAAACAGTCCGACGTTGGACGGGATATACAGTTTGGTCACCTTCGGACGTACCGTAATGCCCGCCATTACGCGGTAACGCGTAACGTCGATCAGGTCATTGACCGGTTGTCGGTCAAACCAGTCAAACGCGATCGTCGTTGCCCAGCTGAACGCAGATGGACTGTTAACAAAAAGTTCAAACTCGGCGGACCATTTCCGTGGGTTGTAATAATTGCGTAAGTCACTCGACATTTCACCGGCCAAACCCAGTACCGGGTGCTCATCACGTGTCACCTTGATGGAGGTCTGACGTCCGGTGATTGGCGCTTCCAATTCCCCTACGTCGAATCGCAGTGGTTCCCACCATAAGAACGCAATTCCATATGTCTGGTAGGTTGAAGAGAAATCACCGTTACGCTCATTTATTTCGCCATTGACGATAAACTCCCCCTCAGAACCGTTGGAATAATGAGTCAACGCAATGGTCGGAGAAACAAAGAGAATCGGGTCTTCAACGGTAAACGTGGCCGACCGGTCAAAGAGAGAACCCATACGGCGCGAGCGCTGAACGCGGCGTAAAAAGTGGGCGTTGAACGTCAAATACGGGCGAAAGGAAGGAGTCAGGACGGGCGACGACTTGGAAGTCAACTGACGAACGGTAAATGCACCGGTCAAAGTCAAGTTTGGCCGGAAGTGCCATGCGCCGGCAAATCCTTCCGCATCGATCTTCGTATCAGATCCCAGAAAATTGACCAGCGGCACATGGTAGGCAAAGTTGCCCTCATAGAGCGTTGAGTCGCGCCCACCGACCACATAGGTTTGTTCAAGAAACGGAAGGTAATCGGTGAGCCCCGGAAAATTACCGTCACTCGGTTGTGCAGATAGCACACCGGTCACGGCCAGCAGTACTCCTAAAACTAAAATACCGTTGCGCGTTCTCATTGCGACGTCTCCTATCAGCGGCGGATAAAACTGCCACATCGTGCTCCGAGTACGGACTACGCGCATGGTGTTCTTCTTATACAATGAATATATCTATTAAGTTACGCAAAGTCTTCGATCTTTTTGCGTGAGTCTTCATTCGGGAATTCGGTTACAATCACGCTATGGATAGCAAAGACACAACCGACTACGGACATATACGACAACTCTATACCCGGTACCTCAGACGGGAATTACGTGAAAGCGGTTTTTGCAGGGCCGGCGCATTAAATCAGATGAGCGGGCGGCGGGCGATCTCGGAATCTGAATTGAAGAGAAGGCGCTCGAGATAGGTGTTGTCATAACCACAGATCTTCCGACGCCGTTTCAAGCTCC
>JBAYPC010000053.1:0-10401 GCA_041677905.1 Alkalispirochaeta sp.
GAACGATGGGCGCGCTCACCCCCTCACCCCCGAAGAACTCGCCTTCTTCGACCGGGTGGATAACATCCGCACCTACGCCACCGACACCCTCGGCCTCACCGCCGGGGACAACTACCGCCGCTACGTCCCCCACTACAAACACCCCCGAGACCACCTCGTGGACGTCGTCTCCGCCGTAGAGGCCACATCCTTTACCCGTAAAGAGTGGCGCTTCCCCATAGTAGGAAAAGTCCCCTACAAAGGGTTCTACAACCCCAAAAAAGCACAAAAACTCGCCGCCACCCTCAAACAGAACGGATGGGACGTCGTCGTCCGCCCCGTCACCGCGTTTTCCACCCTCGGCTATTTCAAAGACCCCCTCTACAGCTTCATGGTGACCTACAACGACGCCCGCCTGGCCGACCTCATCATCCACGAAATGGCCCACGCCACCCTCTGGGTCCCCGACGAAAGCCAGTTCAACGAAGAGTTCGCAACCTTCGTCGGCCAAACCGGCGCCATGACATACCTTATCCACCACTACGGCCCGGAATCCCCGGAAGTCACCCAACACAACGCCGACAGACACGACTCAACCCTCTTCCTGACCGACATCCTCACCCTCCGCAGCCAACTCGAAACCCTTTACACCACAGCCGCAGCAACCCCGGACACCGCCCCAGACCGTGCCCAGGAAACCCTGACCCAAAAAGAACAGATCATCGCCGCCTTCCAGACCGACTTCGCCCGTACCTACACCACCCGTTACCTCACCGACACCTACCGCACCTTCCCCGAAATCTCCGTCAACAACGCCTGGATCGACCTCTACCACACCTACGGCGCCGGCCTCCCCACCCTCGACACCTTCCACCGCCGCGTCGGCCACAACGACCTCCGCCGCACCGTCCAGATCATCACAACCCTCATGAAAGACCGAGCCGACCTGCCCCGATCTCAACGCCCCGCACCCCTGGAAACCCTCCAATCCCATCCAGAATTTGAAATCGGAAATTGAAAATTGAAAATTGAACTTCGTTCTGTTTGGACTTTTCCCGTAGCCCAATGCGACACCCGGCGCTATAATCGCCCCACCCATGTTCCGGCGCACAGTCTTACGTATCATCATCCTGGGAACACCCCTGCTGGCGGGAAACCTGGCAACCTACCTCATGAAAGTGGTCGACCTGGCCATGCTCGGTCGCCTGGGAACCGAAACACTCGCCGCCGCCGGTATAGCAACCCTGACCACCGGCGTCCTCTACACCCTGGTCTGGCCCGCCTCCCTGGGCGTTCAGGCCCTGGCCAGCCGGCGCTACGGGCGGCAGCTTGCCGCCCGTAGCGCCGCCCCCAACTCACCGGAAGCGCGCATCCGCCGCAGCGAAACCGCCTGGGTCCTCTCCAACGGCGCCGTCGCCGGCTGGATCACCGCAACCGTGGCGCTCCTGCTCTCAACGGCGGTCGGCCCCTTCCTCAGACTCTTCCTCACCGACGGGAACCTCGTTGCTCTCGCCCTGGAGTACGTGAGAGTACTGCGGTGGAGCATGGTCATCATCAGCCTCGGCATGGCCCACCGGGGGTTCATGAGCGCCGTCAACAAGACGGGGATCGTCATGGCCGCAACCATTCTGGCAAACGGCCTGAACGTACTCTTTAACTACACCCTCATCTTCGGTAACTTCGGCTTTCCCGCCCTCGGTATCCGGGGAGCCGCCCTGGGAACCCTCCTCGCCGAAGCTGCCATGACCGCCCTTTTTGTCGCCTACGGACAGCTTGCCCCGTCCCTCAGACCGTACCGACTCCTCCGTTTCGCCCACATTCGCCGTCGGACCATCGCCGATATCCTCCGGGTTATGGCGCCCCCGGCGGTCCAGAACACCGCGGCCCTCTCCATTTTCCTCATCTACCAGACCCTTATCGGTCGCCTTGGGACGGAGTACCTTGCCGTGACCGGCCTGCTCTTCAGCATCTTCCGGATCAACAAGACCTTAGTCGGCGGATTTGCCCAGGGGGCGTCAATACTCGTCGGAAACAGTCTCGGCGCGGGAAACCGGGACTACGGGCGGACCGTCATCCTCGCCCAGGAGTGTATCGCACTCACCATCGCTCTCGCCGTCGTTGCGGTGATTCTGGGCTTTCCCCGGGGAATTCTAGCCCTCTTCTCCCTGGAAACAGAACTGGTTCCCCTTGGACTTAAAGCGCTCCGGTTCTTTGCCCTCTTTTTCTTTATCGAGGTCCTGGGTTACTCCTTCGAGATTATCTTCAGCCACAACGGGTGGGGAAAACTGGTGCTCTTTTCAGAGTTCACCACCAACGTCGTCTTCATTCTCGGACTGACGGTTATCGCCGTCTGGGTTCTCGACCTGGGTATCTACGGCGCCTGGGCGGGGTTTGCGTCATATCAGGTGGCCCACGCCGCCATTCTCACCGCCGGTTTTCTGTCGGGCCGCTGGAAAGACGTCGACGTCGAGGGGCGGCGATTGCCCGCTCCCGCCGACGCCGTGGTATAGTTACCGGTATGACCCGATGTCCCTGGTGCGGTATCGACCCCGCCTACGTTCACTACCACGATACCGAATGGGGCGTTCCCGTCCATGACGACCGGCGCCACTTCGAATTTATCGTTCTGGAAGGTGCCCAGGCGGGTCTGAGCTGGCTGACCATCCTCCGTCGCAGGGAAGGGTACCGCCGCAGTTTTGCCGGTTTTGACCCGGAGCAGGTCGCCCGTTTCGACGAGAAGACGATCACCCGCCTTCGGCAGGATACCGGCATTATCCGCAACGAGCGAAAGATCCGCTCCGCCGTTACCAACGCCCAGGCCTTTCTCAAGGTCCAGGAAGAGTACGGCAGCTTTGATACCTACATCTGGCAATTCGTCGACGGGTCACCTGTGGTCAACGCCTATTGGAACATAAAAGAAATCCCCCCGGAGACCGACCTGTCCAGGACAATCAGCACAGACCTGAAGTCCCGAGGTTTTTCCTTTGTCGGTCCTGTCATCGTCTACGCCCATATGCAGGCAACGGGCCTCGTCAATGACCACCTGACAGACTGTTTCCGGTACCGTGAACTTCTCGGCTAGTATCCAGAACCACCTGCCCGGGTGTTGACGCCTTTTTTCTTTTCATCCCGCAGAATTAACATTACTTTTTTACAATGGCAAAATACTGGACAAAACCACGAATCGTCTTCTTTACCTGGGGCATGGTCGAACTGGTCGGGTGGTTGGCAACCCACTTCTGGCCGGACCCCCGGGTCAACTGGGTTTGGCTTGTGCTGATCGTCATTGGGCTGGTGCCGATGGTCAAGTACATGTCCCTCAAAGTGGCCAAACTGAAAAACATCATGGTTCTCTGGGTGGCGGCGATGACGGTGGGCATGGTTGCCTCCTTCGGTTCTTTTGTGTGGCCCTGGCTGTACTGGCTGGGTACCTATCTCGGAGGTTTCTGGCTTATCCTGATGGGCGCGGCCTTCGTCGTGAACGCCCTCTGGTGGACACCAAAGACCTTTCTCATCGGCGGAGCGGTCCAGATCATCGCCGGAATCGCCGTTTTCGTCTCCATCCCCCTGATGACATACCAGTATCTCCTGGCCACTGTCGTCGGGTCCGGGGCTATGTTTCTCCTCATGGTAAAACGGGGCGCCCGCTGACCGAATTTCGCCGGTTGGCCCGATTTCGGGAGACATATTTACCGCTAATTGTCGCCGCTGCGATCAGAAATTATTACTTTTCTTGTCATGAAAACCTTACGGATACTGTTGGTCGGTGGATTGTTGGTTCTGGCTGCCTTTGTACTGCCTGCTCAGACGGCACAAAAGTCGCAGGAAGTGGTCGATCTTACCGGAAGCACTGCGTCGGTAAAAGAGATCACCGTTATGAACGACGGCTACACGTTCATTCCCAGTGAGATCACGGTCAATCTCGGTGACACCGTACGGATCACATTTCAGAACACCGGAGGCGTTCACGACTGGGTGCTGGATGAGTTTAACGTTGCGACTCCTGTTTTCCGGGGAAAAAAGTCTGAAACGGTTGAGTTTGTAGCCGACAAGGTCGGTACATTCGAGTACTACTGCAGTGTGGCCAATCATCGTGCCCTGGGAATGTGGGGAACCTTCATCGTAAAAGACTAAACATACCCGATGAACCATCCGGCTGCGCGGGGCGTCGTGATGACGATCGGGCATCGTGATGACTACCAGATATCGTGACGATCAGGCCCAAGTTTTGTTATACTGGGGGCATACGGTATGAAGGAGCCCCAATGAAACAGCTGATGACGAAACGTTGCGCGACCCGAGTCCGCCCGGTGGTAATCGCCTTTCTCGCGGTTCTCCTGTTTGCCACTGGGCAAGCAGCCGGTGCACAGGCAAATTCACAGGCCGCCGCCCGGGATCGGCTCGATCTGGCCGGACTGGCCGACGGCCCGGTCATCCTTGGGGGAGGGCTTTTTTTCGGCGAACCCAGCGGGTTGACCGTTAAAGTATGGTTTCCCGAGTCAGGTTTTGCCGTGGACGGCCTCGCCGCCTGGTCGTTCACCGACCAGAAAAACCTCTACCTTCACAGCAATCTGATCTACCACCTCGCCCTGATCGAGACCGACGGAGGGCGGTACATCGTACCGTCGGTGGGTCTTGGAGTCCTTGGACGGGTAGGTGAAAGCGGGAGTATCGGAGTCAGGATACCCGTCGGGCTTTCCCTCTTTCTTTTTCCTTCATTTCCTATGGAGTTATACGGTGAAATATCGCCGGGAGTCGGGCTGTATCCAGCCACAGATGCGGAATTCGGGGTCGGACTGGGAGTCCGTTTTTATCTTCCCGTCCGTTCATAAACAGGAGGTAAGACTATGGCACAGTACGTTCAGTTTTCAAAACACGGTGGACCGGAAGTTCTCACTTTGGCTGAAGGCCCAAAACCGGAGCCGGGGCCCGGTGAGGTACGCGTCCGCCTTATCGCAGCGGGGCTCAACTACATCGACACCTACCATCGGACCGGTTACTACCCGGTACCGAAGCTGCCGAGCGGTATCGGCCTCGAAGGTGCCGGAGTCGTAGACGCATTGGGGTCGGGCGTCACCGATTGGAAAACGGGGCAGCGAGTCGCCTTTGTCGTTACGTCCCTGGGCAGTTACGCTCAGTTCCGCACCGTCCCTGCAGACCGGCTGGTGGTGCTGCCGGACAGAATGGAGTTCGAACAGGCCGCGGGGATGATGCTCAAGGGTATGACGGCGAGATACCTGCTGCGGCAGACCTATCCGGTCAGTTCCGGTGAGACCATTCTGGTTCACGCCGCCGCCGGAGGGGTCGGACTTATACTCTGCCAGTGGGCGGCGTTCCTCGGTGCAACCGTCATCGGAACGGTCGGAAGTCCTGAAAAAGCGGAGTTGGCCCGGAAAAACGGTTGTGCCTACCCAGTTCTCTACCGTGAGGAAGACGTCGTTGAACGGGTCCGGGATATAACCGGAGGTGCCGGTGTTTCGGCCGTCTACGATTCCGTCGGTAAAGACACCCTTACGCAAAGCCTCCAGTGTCTCCGCCCCCGGGGCTTGCTGGTCAGTTTCGGTCAGAGCTCCGGTCCGGTGGACCAGTTCGATCCGGTTCTCCTCTCACGACACGGCTCCCTCTTTATGACCAGGCCGACAGTGTTTCACTACGTCGCCACCCGGGAGGAACTGGAAGAAAATACGGCTGAGCTCTTCTCGGTGGTCCAGTCCGGGGATGTGACCATTCCGGTCAATCAGCGGTACACCCTGGACCAGGCAGCCGAGGCCCACCGAGCCCTGGAAAACCGGGAGACTACGGGATCTACCGTTTTTCTGATCGACTGAATTCCACGCCGACCAAGGGCCGGCCAATAGGTTCTTGTCTAACCGGTTTAGCCGTGCTATACCGGTTAGATGCACAAATCAGATATTGAAATTGCTCAATCGGCAGAGGTGCGTCCGGTTGCCGACATCGCCGCCGCCGCGGGTCTGTCGGCCGGAGAATGGCTCCCCTGGGGTCGGAACATCGCCAAAGTCGATCCGGTTGTTGGAAAGGAAGAGCGCCATCCTGAGGCACGGTACGTTGATGTAACGGCCATTACACCAACACCGTTAGGTGAGGGGAAGACCACTACTGTCGTCGGTCTCACCCAGGGGCTGGGACGCATTGGAAAGCGGGCGATGTGTGCCATTCGCCAGCCTTCAATGGGCCCGACCTTCGGTATAAAGGGGGGCGCCGCCGGCGGCGGCTACAGTCAGATTCTGCCGATGGAAGAGTTCAACCTCCACCTCACCGGTGATTTCCACGCAATCAGCGCCGCTCACAACCTCATTGCCGCTGCAATAGACAACCAGATGTACCATGAGTCGCGCTGGTCCGACGCGTTCTTCGCCAAACGGGATATTCCCAAACTCAACATCGACCCCTATTCCATCTCATGGAACCGAGTTGTCGATCTGAACGACCGAGCCCTCAGAAATATCGTTTCCGGCCTTGGAGAGCTCGCCGACGGTCCGGTCCGGCAGTCCGGCTTTGACATCACCGTCGCCAGCGAACTTATGGCAGTCCTTGCCCTTGCCACCGATCTGAGGGATCTACGGAAACGGATCGGCAGAATTGTCGTCGCCAACGACGGGAGTGGAAAACCGGTCACCACCGAAGATCTGGGTGTGGCCGGTGCAGCCACAGTTCTCCTTCGCGATGCCCTGTGGCCCAACCTTCTACAGACCATCGAAGGGCAGCCCGCCTTTGTCCACGCCGGCCCATTTGCCAATATCGCCCACGGGAACTCCTCGGTAATCGCCGACCGAATCGCCCTGGCCCGGGGAGGTTTTCTCGTGACCGAAAGCGGCTTTGGTGCCGATATTGGTATGGAGAAGTTCTTCGATATCAAGTGCCGCGTTTCCGGGACGTTTCCCGATGTGGTTGTCCTGGTGGCGACGGTTCGGGCCCTCAAAATGCACGGAGGAGGCCCCAAGGTCACACCGGGGCACCCTCTGGCCGACGAATACCAAAAAGAGGACCTCCAGCTTCTGAAACAGGGGTTGGCCAATCTCACAGCCCATCTGAGAATCGCCGACGAATTCGGTGTTCCCGTGGTGGTGGCAATAAACGCTTTTGGTACCGATACCCGGGCAGAATGGGACCTTGTCGCTTCGGCCGCCAGGGCCGCGGGTGCCTACGATGCGGTGGTGACACACCACCACCCACGGGGTGGTGAGGGGGCAGAAGAGCTGGCAAAAGCAGTTGTCGCCGCTGCCGACGCTCCTAAATCACCTCGGTTTCTCTACGAAAACTCAGCTTCCCTGGAAGAAAAACTGACCACTGTTGCGACCAGACTGTACGGTGCATCCAGTGTGGATATCAGTCCGCTTGCCCAAAAGCAGATTGCCCAGTTTGAGGAGGCCGGTTACGGGGATCTCCCCGTGTGCATCGCCAAGACCCATCTCTCTTTGAGCCACGATCCGGCACTCAAGAACGCGCCGTCCGGCTTTGTCTTTCCGATCAGGGAACTGCGCCCCAGTATCGGCGCCGGTTTCGTCTACGCCCTGGCCGGCGATATCAGAACTATGCCGGGTCTGCCCAGTGTACCCGCCTTCCGGGGAGTCGACATTGACCCGGAAACGGCGCGGATAAAAGGGCTTTTCTGAGCACGGAGAAAACAAATGAAAAACGTGGTGGTCATCGGTAGTGGTTTTGGCGGGTTATCAACAGCGGCGTTTCTTGCCCGGGATGGGTACAACGTAACCGTTCTGGAAAAGAACAGCTGGGTCGGCGGCCGCGCCCGGGTGCTTGAGGAAGACGGGTTTCGGTTCGATATGGGCCCCAGTTGGTACTGGATGCCCGGTGAGCACGACCGGTGGTTTGAGCAGTTCGGTGTTAAGCGGGAAGAGTACTACGCCATCAAGCGGGTCGATCCGTCGTACCGAGTCTACTTTGGCGATACCCTTCCCGGTGAAAAGCGCACGGTTGTTGATATGCCGGCCGATCGGGCCGAGGCGCGCGAGGTCTTTGATTCGTTTGAACCGGGAAGCGGCGAACAGTTGGACCGCTATCTGGCCGATTGCCGGGGGAAGTACGATTTTTCAATGGGTAAGTTCATCTACAAAAACTACTACTCGATTTTTGATTTTTTGAATTTTACGGCGCTGTCAAAACTCGGAACGCTGAACCTGACCCAGAGTTACGGTGCCCGGGTAGGACGTTTTTTCCGTCATCCCTATCTGAGAAAAATGCTGGAGTTTCCGGTCGTGTTTCTCGGCGGGAACGCCCGCACCACGCCGGCTGTATACACACTGATGAACCACATCGACTTCAACCTGGGTACATGGTACCCTGAGGGCGGTTTTGGTGCGGTCGTTGAGGCCATGCACAACGTTGCCGAACGACAGGGAGCACGTTTTCACTTCTCCAGGGAAGTGGTAAAAATCAACGTGGAACACGGAATCGCCCGGTCGGTGGTAACGGTAGACCCGGACGGACAGGAATCGACGGTACCGGCGGACATCATTGTCGCAAACGCCGATTACCCCTGGGTGGAGACAGAGCTGCTGCCGCCCGAGTACCGTTCCATTTCAGAACAGCAGTGGGAACGAGCCAAACTTGCCCCTTCGGTACTCAATTTCTACCTCGGGTTTAACCGAAAGCTGGATGAGTTTTCGCACCACACGTTTTTCTTTGATGCCGACTGGGATGAACACTTTGACGCCGTGTACGATAACCCCCGTTGGATTGAGGAGCCGCTTTTCTATTTGCATGTTCCCTCCCGGACAGATCCGTCCTGTGCACCGGAACACGGAGAGGCCGTATTTCTCCTTATCCCCGCGGCGCCGGGGCTGGAAGACACCCCCGAACGGCGGGATTACTACTTTCACAGCGCTATGGACCGGATCGCCGCGCTGACCGGCCGGGATCTTCGGCCTGATCTCGTCTTCAAAGAAGAGATGGGTATAACCGATTTTGAACGGGACTACCGGGCGTACAAGGGAAACGCCTTTGGGTTGGGGCAGACACTCTTTCAGACGGCGTGGTTCCGCAAGGCGAACCGTTCAAAAAAAGTGAAAAACCTGTACTATGCCGGTCAGTACACCGTTCCCGGCACCGGTACAACCATGAGCATGATAAGCGGAGAAGTTGCGTCGATGCGGATAAAGAAGGAGCAGAGTTAGAGTATGAGCTGGTTTGGAAAACTATTGGGCGGGACAATTGGGCTGATGATGGGAGGTCCCCTGGGGGCCATCGCCGGTGGGGCTTTGGGACATCACCTTTTTGACCGGGATGCATCCGGGGTACGCCAGGCAGGGGGGCTTTCCGGACGACAGTCCCAGCTCGATCAGCGCCGGGCGGCCTATTTTCTGACCCTCTTTTCTCTATTGGGCAAACTCGCCAAGGCGGACGGACAGGTGACCCGGAAAGAGGGTGACCTCGTCCTGTCGTTCCTCGATCGTATGCACGTCTACGGCGAGCCCCGGGCATTTGCCATTCGTGTTTTTAACGAGGCAAAAGACTCACCCCACACCGCGGAAGATCTGGCGCGACAGTTTGCCCACTTTACCGTAGGCCAACCGCACCTGCGGTCAACGATGCTGGACATGCTTTTTCAGATCGCCCTCGCCGACGGCAGTCTCCATCCGGCGGAAGAGGAGATGATCCGGCGGATTGCCGCCATCCTGGGCGTCTCCGAGGCGGAGATGGATGCACTGCACAGCCACTATGTGGGTACGACCGACAAGGCGTACTCAGTTCTGGGACTGACCTCTGATGCAGATGACGAAACGGTGAAAAAAACGTACCGCCGGCTGGTCCACGAGTATCACCCCGACCGGATTGTGTCCAAGGGGATGCCCCAAGAGTTCGTCGACTTCGCCACCGACCATTTTCAGAAGATACAGACCGCCTGGGATCAGATACGACAGGAACGGAACCTCTGAATACCCGGAGCTTCGGGATCCGCTTCAGGGTTATCCTCGTCGGAGATCCGCGTAGATAACTCCCTCCCCACGGATCGCGAGCTCCTGTGTGGCATGTTTGCCAAAGGTTCGGTCCATAAGACTCCGGTACTCCTCAAACAGACCTGCTGGAACCACCGCCAGGATCGTGCCGGCAAACCCCCCGCCGTGGACGCGGTACGCCCCAACGGCTCCCCGGGTGTGGAAGTACTCTCGTGTCAGGGTGAGGGCCAGGGCAAGAGACTGGTCCCGGCTTTCACCGGCAGGGTTGATATTCTGCAGAAGGGTCCAGCTTGATTCACCGCTTTCTCGCATCAGCGACAGGACCAGATCGTCATGGCGCCGGTCTACCGCGTCTATCAACGCCGATACTCGGTCCTGTTCGTCAAAGAAATGGAATCCTCGAAGGACCGCCCGGTCTCCCACCTCTTGTCGCGCACGGATAAGGGCGCTCAAAAGGGCGCTGCGGGACGTTTCTGCAAGGGTCTCA
>JBAYPC010000054.1:0-10332 GCA_041677905.1 Alkalispirochaeta sp.
TGGCGGAGGAACTGGGACTGATAGGCGTTTTTGTCGTTACCGCTCTGTTTGTTGCCTTTGCCGTCCGAGGTTTATATCTCGCTGCCCGTCAACCCGACTGGTTTCGTTCTCTTCTGGCCGCCGGCATTGTCAGCAGTATCACTCTGCAGGCGTTACTCAACATCGCCGTCGTGGTGGGTGCAGTACCTGCCACAGGGATTCCGTTGCCGTTTTTCTCCTCCGGAGGATCTGCTCTGGTGATTACCTTTGGAATGTGCGGTCTCCTTCTGAATGCAGCCGGTGACTCGGTGGAGAAGGGTCGACAGCGGAAGTTCTACACGGTACAACGCGCCGAATGGGAGCCCTACCGTGTCTGAAGCGATGGTTTCCCGACGCCGACACAACCGCCGCAAAGTCCGGAATAACTCGTCACTTCCGGGGCGAATGGTTGCGGCCCTTGCCGTCGTATTGAGCTTTTCGGTTGTCGCATATGTCCTGGCCGTCACAGTCGTCCTGCCTCGAATCCGAATTTCCCGGGTCATAGTACAGGCAGATTTTGGAATGGACAGGGCCGATATACTTGAACTCGCGGGTTTGGACGGTGAGGCAAATTACTTTTCGATTCGACCGGCAGAAATGGCCCGGCGTATCGAAAGCCACCCCGAAATCCGGTCGGCTGAGGTTGTTCGTACATTCCCGGACGTGGTGACTCTCAGACTGGATCGAAGACGACCCCTTCTTGCATCGTTTGTTTCGGTGGAAAACAAGACGGAGTTGGCGTTGATCGACGAAACCGGATCGGTTTTTCTGACCGGTGCCGAAGCCGCCCGACATGACGTGCCGCTGATTTCGGGCATCACCTTTCGCGGAAAAGTCTTGGGCAGTACTTTGCCGGAATCTATGAAACCGTTACTGAAAGGGTTATACGACCTTCGAATCGCCTCTCCGGAGATATTTGCCTTGATTTCTGAGGTGCGGTTAGACGCACTTCGGGCGGGTGATTTTGAAGTACTGCTGTACCTGCAGGGGTTTCGAATTCCCGTACGGATGTTCGGTGAAATTTATGCACGAACGTGTACCTACGCTCTGATGGTTCTGGATGTTTTAGTCAGTAAAGGGATCGGTGCCGAGGTGAAAGAGTTGGATTTTCGATCTGGAGAGATTGTGTACCGTATGAAGGAGGCCGTCGATGCCGACGAATGACATGATCGTTGGTCTTGATATTGGAACCAGCAAAATCACCTGTGCCATTGCCGAGTACGACGAGCAGGGAGACCTCGAGATCATCGGGATCGGAACTGCGGTCTCGTCCGGTCTGCGGCGGGGAGTTGTTATCAACATCGAGGCGACCCTGCGCAGCGTGGTAGACGCTATTGAAGCGGCAGAACAGATGGCCGGACGAGAAGTGAAAATGGTCGTCAGCGGAGTTGCCGGCAGCCACATCGAAGGATTGAACTCTCGGGGAGTGGTGGCTGTGACGGGTAAAGGCCGGGAAATTACCAGTCTCGATGTAGACCGGGTCATCGAAGCCGCGCGAGCCGTATCGATTCCTATGGACCGGGAAATACTCCACGTAATTCCCCGGGGGTTCGTCATCGATGAACAATCGGGAATCAGGAACCCCCTCGATATGATTGGGGTTCGCCTGGAAGTCGAAGTCCACATCATTACCGGTTCGGTGACGGCTGCCCAGAATCTGGTCAAGTGTGTGAACCGGGCGGGATTTGAAATTCAGAATGTGGTGTTCAGTTCCATTGCAGCGGCCGAGTCGGTATTGTCCGACGACGAAAAAGACCTCGGTGTCATCGTCCTTGATATCGGCGGAGGAACGACAAACGTACTGGTCTACCGTGACGGCGCGCCATACCACAGTTTTGTTTTACCCGTTGGCGGATCACAGGTGACTGGAGACCTCTCGATTATGTTGAAGACGTCGACCGATTCGGCAGAGAAGCTGAAGAAAGAGGCGGGTTGCGCCTATATGCCCCTGGTAGAAGAGGGCGAACCGGTCATTGTACCCGGGGTGGGCGGCAGACCACCCATTCAATGTACCCGGTCGCAGATATGTGAGGTGATTCAACCGCGGATGACCGAGATCTTCAAAATGGTTCGCGATCGTCTGGACCGGCAAAGGCTGCTGGACCGAATTGCCGGAGGCCTCGTGCTCACCGGTGGCGGAGCAAATCTACCCGGTGTGGTTGAGCTTGGTCAGGACATGTTCAACCTTGGGGCGCGGATTGGCCAGCCCGGGCGATACGGTGGATTGGCCGACGCCTACCAGCATCCCGAATTTGCCACCGCGATCGGTCTGGTGTTGTACAACCACCGGCGGGGTCAGGCGGACGCAGGAATTGCCAAGGAGCGTAAAACAGGTATTACCCATAGTTTAAGACGTTGGATGAAACACTTTTTTTGAGACGAAACCGTCGGTACGAAGAGTAACGTTAGTGCACAAGAGGAGGGGAGTGCATGAATTTTCAAGTATATGAGGACGATCTTTCGATCGCGGCGTCAGGTACAAGCCCGACAGTCATAAAGGTAGTCGGGGTTGGCGGCGGCGGCAGTAATGCAGTCAACCGGATGATTCAAACAGGGTTGACGAATGTCGAGTTCATCGCGGTAAACACGGACCTGCAGGCGCTGCAGAGTTCCCAGGCAGAACTGCGTATTCCCCTGGGCACCAAGATCACCGGTGGACTCGGGGCCGGCGGCAAGCCTGAGGTGGGTGAGAAGTCTGCACAGGAAGACAAGGAGCAGATCCGGGCCATGCTGGAAGGGTCGGATATGGTGTTTATCACTGCCGGCATGGGTGGCGGCACCGGTACCGGGGCGGCACCTGTTATCGCTGAGATTTCTCGGAGTCTGGGAATTCTCACCGTAGCGGTCGTGACCCGTCCGTTTGCCTTTGAAGGGCAGCGAAAGGCGCGCCTTGCCCAGGATGGAATCAACAAACTGCGCAGTGCCGTGGACACGTTGATCACAATACCCAATCAGCACTTACTCAAGATTGTGGCAAAAAATACCCCGATCAGTGAGGCTTTTCTGGTTGCCGACGATGTGCTTCGGCAAGGCGTTCAAGGTATCAGTGATCTGATCACCAAAGACGGCATGATCAACATCGATTTTGCCGACGTCAGGACGGTTATGTCCGGACAGGGTGATGCACTGATGGGTATAGGCCTCGGTGAAGGTGAAAACCGGGCCGTTGATGCAGCAACCAACGCGATCAACAACCCCCTTCTGGAAGACGCCCACATCGAAGGAGCCGACAAAATTCTGGTAAACGTTACCGGCGGCGGTGATTTCACACTCTCCGAATACGAAGAGATCATGAAGATCATCACGGCTAATGCCGACGACGACGTCCTGGTCATTGCGGGAACGGCTCTTGATCCCCAGTTGGATGGCCAGGTGCGGGTGAGCGTTATCGCCACGGGTTTTGAGGCCGAAGAAGTTACCAAAAAACGTGTATCCGAAAGCGGTGCCGCGTCTCCCGATGAAGATGAGCATCCCCGGGAAAAGGCGGAGTTCATCAACCTGGAAACGTGGAACAATCTGACCCGATCAGGAATACAGGAAGACCTCTTTGCGGACACCGATTTCAACGATGAAAACGATCAGTTGGGTGTTCCAGCTATTCTGCGCCATCGGCGTGCTGCCCGGCGCAGCAGCTAGCGGGAGAGAGAGATGGTATCAACGGAAGTCCTTCTGGAACAGTACACCGATTTCTTACAGGTAGAGCTTCGTCTTTCTCGGCAGACTGTGGAGACCTATACCCGGGAATGTAATGTAGCGGCTGCGCTGGTTGCAGAGGACGGAGGATCGCTGCAGGAGCTTTCTACCGGCGAAGTGATCAACTACCTGCTGCGGCGGCAGACCGACGGAGAACCCCTTGACCAGCGGACTGTAGCAAAAAACCTGTCGGCCCTCCGTTCGTTTTATCAGTTTTGCATTCTTGAGGGGGTGCGAGACGATAATCCGGCGCTAAAGGTGTCCAGCCCACGGGCGGAACACCGTCTTCCGGGCGTTCTCTCGGTCGAGCAGATAGAAGAGCTGTTGGCGGCCATCGATCTTTCCAATCCCGGGGGGCTCCGGGACCGCGCCTTGTATGAGCTGATATATTCGGCGGGGCTGCGCATCTCTGAAGCTGTTGCCCTAGACCTGACCCATCTCTATCTGCAGGAAGGGCTTATTCTGGTTCGGGGAAAAGGCGACAAGGAACGGCTGGTTCCTTTTGGTGAAGAAGCGGTCTGTTGGATGCGTCGATACCTGGATGAATCCCGGCCCAAACTCGTGAAAGGTCCCGGTGAACGGGCTGTTTTTGTAAACCGATTGGGGAGTCGCCTTTCCCGGAAAGGCATGTGGAAACGGTTTCACGAACTGACTCAGGCGGTGGGAATAACGGCAAAAGTACACACCCTCCGGCACAGTTTTGCGACGCACCTGCTTGAAGGCGGCGCCGACCTGCGGGCGGTCCAGGAGCTGTTGGGTCATGCCGACATCGGTACCACCCAGATCTACACTCACATCGATACGGAAGATCTGAAGGAGTACCACCATCAATACCATCCCCGGGGATAGCCATGAACTATGATGCAGTTCGACGGATAATGGATGCAACCCGGGCGAAGCTGGACCAGTCCGGACGAATGTCCGTCCCTTTTGAAGGACAGGCCAGAGTTGAGAACAAAGCTCCCCTGCCTCGGTACTTCGATCACACTCTTCTCAAGGTCGAAGCGACGCTGCGGCAGTACGAAGAGCTGTGCGATCAGGCTTTGGAACTTACCGTTCGAAGCGTCTGCGTCCCGCCGAACAGAGTCACCCTTTGCGCCCGTCGTCTGGAAGGAACCGGTGTCGAAGTGTGCACGGTAGTTGGGTTTCCCTTCGGGTACCACAGTACATCAGCCAAGGTAGAAGAAGTCCGTATGGCCCGGGGCGAGGGTGCAACGGAGTTTGACATGGTTATACCCATTGGGCGTTTGAAAGACGGTGGTTCTGCCGTTGTATATGACGACGTCCGGGCAGTAGTAGATGCCGCCGAAGGAATGGTAGTAAAGGCGATTCTGGAGGCTGTCTATCTTACCGATGAAGAAAAAACTCTCGCCGGGACCGCCTCGATACACGCCGGAGCGGCAATTCTGACGACATCCGCTGGTGTTTCGTCGGTCGGGGCCATTACTGCCGACGTAGCTCTGTTACGCATGGTTGCCGGAGAAGACCGGGGCGTAAAAGCGGCGGGCGGCATCGGCACCTTTGGTTTTGCCACCGAGTGTATCGCCGCCGGCGCGGATCGGTTAGGAGCTTCAGCAACAGTTTCCATTGTTGGTGAAGCGGCAGAGGAAAACGACGTGTCTGAAGAAGGAGAAGGCAGGTACTGATGAACTCTCCGTGTTGTGGAAAAACGAGCTTTGTCGGGTATTTCTCCGTCCTTGCAGCGGTGCTGGTCCTTGCAGCGGTGATGTTCCTGAGCGGCTGTGCTGAGAGAAAAGAACCGCAGCTGCAGTTTCTCCTCGAAACGGAAAATGGAACAGTTCAGGGGGACCGTGTACCGTCCGAACGGATAGAAGAACTCCGAAAAGAAATTCGGCGTTACGAAACGGAAGTTGAAGAGGCGGTACATGCCTACGCAAAATCCGGTAGTTATCACAAGATGCTCGCCCATGAATTGCTTAAAGAAGAAATGTATGGGCCTGCACTGGAATCCCTGCAGCGGGCGATGGAACTCCAGCCGGCCAACCCGGTGGTGTACTACTTCGCCGGGGTAGCCGCTGCACGAAGTGCTCCGGCCCACATGCTGGACGGCAGAGAAGACGAATACCTCAAGACGGCGGAACGGCTTTTTGACGAGGCACTGCGACTTCGTCCGGACTATCAGGACGCCCTCTTTGCCATGGCGGTTTTGCTCGCTTTTGATCTTGATCGGCCGGAAGACGCTCTTACCTATTCACGCCGCCTGACCTCTATAGAAACGGGAGACCCCTCGGTCCGGTTTCTCCATGGGAACGTGCTGGTGCGGAACGGGCTCGTTTCCGAGGCGATAGAGGTCTACGATGATCTGGCGCGAACGGCGCCTTCGGCGGAACAGCGCGCCCGGGCTCGAGAGAACCGGGATGAACTGGAGCGGATGCGATGAGAGAGATGATGAAAACGGTCCAGCCTGTACGCTATCCCGACCGAGATTCTCTGATCGAAGAGGTGTGCCGAAGCGGCAGCCGGCCGGAAGAAGACGCGTTGTTCATGGTAGGCCGTTTTCCGGCATTTCGGGCGTTGGACCGGGTAAAGTTGCTCTTTCGGTATCCGACGGTGGATCAGCTTCTGCAGCTCAGCCAGAGAGAGGTGGAAACGGTGATCGGTCGGCCTCTTCGCCGAACTGAATGGAATGCAAAGGAACTTCGGCGGACTATTAAAATCGACCGGCGGTGGCGCGACGCGGGAACAGACCATTTTGTACGCTGGATTGGGGATGCCGGTTATCCCCAGCGCCTGAGGCGTGTGTACGACGCGCCGGCCGTACTCTACGGATGGGGATGTCCCGCTGTGCTGCAGCTAAGCGCGTCGTCTGTAGCCGTGGTGGGCACCCGCAGGCCCGATGAAGCGGGGCGCCTGGCGGCGTATCGACTGGGTCGGGACTTGGCCGAATGGGGCGTCCCGGTGGTGAGTGGACTTGCAAGGGGAATCGACGGAGCAGCCCACCGAGGTACACTGGTTGGCCGCAGCACCGTTTCGGGACAGGCTATTGCTGTTCTTGGTTCCGGCATTGACGATGTGTATCCCCGGGAACATCGGCCGCTGGCACAGGATCTGCTCAGGCGGGGTGGGTTGCTTTTAAGCGAATATCCCGTAGGTTTTGCGCCCACGAAGTTCCGGTTTCCCGCCAGAAATCGCATTATCGCCGGTCTCAGTGACGCGGTAGTGGTAGTTCAGGCGCCGGAAGGATCGGGTGCCCTGATTACGGCGGATTTTGCCGGTGATATCGGGGTCGAGGTCTGTGTACATCGGGCCGGTACGGGATGGACCGGATGTGCGGCCCTGACCGGTGGCGGTGCCGAGACAGTCGAATCGGGAGAGGACGTCTTGAACTTGCTCGGTTCGCAATGGAAACCACGTGACGGCTGGGTGGAACGGCGGCGGGGACCGGAATTAGACCAGATGCCGGTACACGGTGAAGGACCGAAATCAGCCCTCGCCGCGTTCGGTCCGATGACCGATGGGGAGTCGGTCATCGCCAGCCGGGAGGAGTTTCGTCTGATAGGTACGGTTGCCGGAAGAGGAACAGCACAGTGAAAACAGTAGATATTGCGGCGGACGTTCAACGGTATGTTACATATCTCCAGGCCGTTCGAGGGCTGGCGGAAGCGAGTGTCCGGGCATATACCAATGATCTTCGGTCTTTTATGGAGTTCTGTACCGATCAGGGTGTCGAGCTGGTTGACGATGTAGATGTCCCGTTGGTAAGGCGCTGGGTACGAACCCTCACCGAGCAGGGGTTGGCCGCAACGAGTGTAAACCGCCGTCTGTCGGCGTTGAAAGGGTTCTTCTCATTTTTGGAAGATGAAGGTCGGGCCGGCAAAAACCCGGCAGCGTCGGTACGGAGTGTGCGGACTCCCAAACGTCTCCCGGAGACCCTCTTTGAGCGGGAGATGGAGCAGCTGCTTGATTTTCCGACCGATGATTTCGGCACACTTCGGACGAGGGTTCTTCTTGAGTTGCTCTACTCTACCGGTGCCCGGATCAGCGAGATATGTGGGGTTAACATAGATGACCTCGTTTTTCGTAAACGGGCCGTGTTGGTCCACGGTAAGGGAAAGAAAGATCGATACGTTTTTCTGGGCGGCACCGTATTCACTTTTTTACGGGAGTACCTGCCCTATCGGCACGAGTTTCTAAAACGCCGGGGTCTTGCCGACCAGAAGGCTCTCCTGTTAAACCTGAGGGGAGGGCGCCTGACGCCCCGTGGAGCTGCACAGATCGTCGGAAAGCGGGTAACCGAAGCGGGGTTGGCAAAACACCTTACGCCCCACGGTTTTCGCCACTCCTTTGCAACCCATCTGTTAAACCACGGGGCCGATATCAGGGTCGTTCAGGAGATGCTTGGGCACAGTACGCTGTCGACGACACAGGTGTACACACATGTCGGAATGGACCGACTTCTTCGGGTTTACAAAGACGCCCATCCTCACGCCCGACTAAAGGAGACAGACAAAAATGAGCAGTAGTTATGAGAAAATACGCAGTACAACAGTTGTAGCTGTTCGTAGAAATGGAAGGGTTGCCCTGGCCGGTGACGGTCAGGTGTCCATGGGTAATACCGTTGTGAAGGGGAATGCCCGGAAAGTTCGGACCATGTACGACGGCCGGATCGCCGTCGGTTTTGCCGGTGCAACAGCCGACGCGTTCACCCTCTTTGAGCGATTTGAAGCGCGTATAAAGGAATACGCCGGAGACTTGATGCGCAGTGCAGTGGAACTTGCGAAGGAATGGCGAACGGACCGGATGCTTCGGCGTTTGGAGGCAATGCTCATCGTGGCTGATAAAGACAAGATACTCCTGATCTCCGGGACCGGGGATGTGCTGGAGCCGGAACACGGCATTATGGCAATCGGCTCCGGTGGTAATTACGCGTTGGCGGCGGCACGGGCACTCATGGACGCCACCGATCTTACGGCCCGGGAAATAGCCGAACGGTCACTGCAGATCGCCGGAGAAATCTGTGTTTTCACCAATCAGTCGATAACCATTGAGGAGTTGTCATGAAACTCGAAGATCTCACCCCGGTACAGATTGTTGCCGAGTTGGACAAGTTTATCATCGGCCAGACCAAGGCAAAAAAGGCGGTGGCGATTGCCTTGCGCAACAGAATGCGCCGGCAAAAACTACCCGAAGACATGCAGGAAGAAATTGCGCCGAAGAACATCATCATGATCGGCCCAACCGGTGTCGGTAAGACCGAAATCGCCCGACGCCTTGCCCGGCTCACGGGAGCACCTTTTGTAAAGGTGGAAGCGACAAAATACACCGAAGTCGGATACGTCGGTCGAGACGTTGAGTCCATGGTGCGGGACCTTATGGCGATTTCGATGCAGTTAGTAAAGGACGAACTACGGGCCGAGGTGAATGAAAAAGCAGAAATTCTGGCTGAGGAACATCTTCTGGATGCCCTTCTTCCCGGTATTGGTAACAGGCAAGATGAAGAGAACGGCGGAGACGGTGAAGTGACTCGAGAGACAGCTCCTGTCATGCTCGGAGAAATGGGCGGGACGGACCGGACGGGCCCGGAACGGACGGGCCCGGAACGCCGCGGCGTTTCTCAGCACACTCGGGAACGGTTCCGGGGAATGCTGCGGGAAGGTAAGCTTGAGGACAAGGAAATCGAAATATCCGTCAACAAGCAAAGCACCCCGGCTATAGAGATTTTCTCGGGCAGCAATCTGGAAGAACTCGATCTGAACCTGGGAAATCTGGGGAACATCTTCGGTGGCAAGCGCAGAAAACGTCGCATGACGGTTCGGCAGGCTCGGGAGTACTACATCCAGGAGGAATCGGAAAAACTGGTCGACACCGAGCGCGCTGCAGAACTGGCCCGTAATCGTATTGAGAACACCGGAATCATCTTTATCGATGAAATAGACAAGATTGCATCTCGGGAAGGACATACCAGTGGTGACGTCAGCCGAGAAGGGGTGCAACGGGACATCCTGCCGATCGTTGAGGGGAGTCGCGTCAACACGAAGTTCGGCATTGTCGACACGTCTCACATCCTTTTCATAGCAGCCGGCGCCTTTCATATGAGCAAACCCAGTGACCTGATACCAGAACTGCAGGGGCGGTTTCCCCTCCGGGTCGAGCTTGAAGCGCTGGATGAAGACGATCTGTACCGAATACTCACCCAGCCGGAAAATGCACTGATAAAGCAGTATTCGGCGCTGTTGGAAACCGAAGGGGTCATTCTCGAGTTTGCCGATGATGCGATCCGCGAGCTTGCCAAGATTGCTGCAGACGTGAACAGCCGGACCGAAAATATCGGCGCTCGCCGGTTGCATACTATTATGGAACTTCTCCTTGAGGAGGTGTCGTTTACCGCCCCGGATCTGGCCGGCCAGACGATACCGATAACACAGGACTACGTGAACGAGCGGCTACATGACGTCGTCGAGGACCAGGATCTGAGCCGGTATATCCTCTAAAGGAGGGTGCCGGCATGACCGATGATCAAAACGTGGAGGAAGAGTGAATGTTTGAACAGACAGGCTTTGGGCGACAACTTGATATTTTGCACCGATCCATGGACACCAGTCTGCTTCGGCAGAATGTGATCGCCGACAATATCGCCAACGCCAATACGCCGAACTTCAA
>JBAYPC010000055.1:0-10209 GCA_041677905.1 Alkalispirochaeta sp.
ATATGATGAGTGGGAGCATCCTCTTCGTCGCCGTCTTTATGGCAACCGACCCCATTTCAGGTCCCAATAACCCCCGAGCCCAGTGGATATACGGATTTCTCATCGGTGGAGTGTCCATGACGGTCCGCGCCTTCAGTGTATTCCCTGAAGGGACCAGTTTCGGCATCATGATCGGCAATACCTTTGCCTCCCTCCTTGATGAGCTTCTTCCCCGAAAGAAAAAGAAGAAGAAATCAAAAGCGGCCCCAAAAGTTGCAGCGGCGCCGCCGGAAACAGCTGATGCCGGAAAGGCTGATGCCGGAAAGGAGGTGACGGCATGAACAGGCAAAGTGTCATCTATACGGTGATATTCACTTTCCTTGTCTCCTTTGTCTTCGTCTTCATTCTCGCCTTTGCCAATGAGGGTACCCGCGAGCTGGTTGCCATAAACCAGAAGATCAACCGGCAGCGGGCAATTCTCAACGCCATGAACGTGCAGTACAGCGGCGACGAGGATGTCCTCAAAAAGTACAAAGACGTCAAAGAAGTGACCCGTGGTGACGTTACCTTTTACACCACCTCGGTAAACGGAGAACCCGTTTTTGCAAAAGAGTTTAACGGTAGCGGGTTGTGGGGAAATATCAACGGCATCCTGGCCGTCAACGGTGACTTCACCCGGGTAGTCGGCATGGAGATCATCAACCACAACGAAACGCCGGGTCTTGGCGGCCGCATCGACGAGCCGTGGTTCAAGGAACAGCTCCGGGGTGAAAAAATCGTGGATGGAACCGTCCGGGTCGGAAGCGCCGGAGACGGAGATACCGACCACGACAACGGAATGATCGACGCTGTTACCGGGGCTTCAAGGACCAGCGATTCGGTAGAGGTCATTCTAAGCAAAGAACTGTCCGTTATATCCGATGCATTGGGAGGAAAATCATGAGTGCTCCAGCACAGATACTGAAAGAAAACCTCTGGACGAACAACCCGATTTTTATGCAGATTCTGGGTATATGTTCCGCCCTGGCTGTGACAAACCTGTTGTCAAACACGATGATCATGACGATCGGTGTGACCTTTGTTACTGCAATGTCAAACTTGACCGTTTCGCTGCTTAAGTCCCTGATCCCGCGGAAGGTACGTATGATCGTACAGACGCTGATCATCGCGTTTTACGTCATTATTGTAGACATTCTGCTGCGGGCGTATCTGCCGGATATCAGTAAGGCTCTCGGGCCGTACGTCGGGCTGATCATCACCAACTGTATTATCATGGGTCGGGCCGAAGCCTACGCGCAGGCTAACCCGCCGCTTATCTCCATGTGGGACGGCGCAACCAGTGGATTCGGCTACATGGCGGTTCTGCTTGTCATCGCGTTTTTCCGGGAACTCCTCGGGTTCGGTACTCTCTTCGGCTTTCAGGTACTCCCCGATTCTTTTGTTCCCTGGACTATCATGGTTACCGCTCCAAGCGCGTTCTTCTTCCTGGGTGCAATCATCTGGGCAGGTAAGACGATTATGAACCGTGAAGGAGCACCGGCATGAATGCAGCACCAATCCTGAACCCTTTTTCGCTCTTTGTTGCGTCCATTTTCACCAGCAACATCTTGCTGGCCAACTTTCTGGGAATGTGTTCGTTCATATCCATTTCCAAAGACATGACCTCTTCCAACGGCCTCGGTATGGCCGTAACGGTCGTTCTTACCATTACAGCGGCGCTGAACTGGGTCATTCTTCACCACGTACTTATTCCACTGCAGGTTGAGTACCTGCGCTTCATCGTCTTTATCATCACCATCGCAGCGGTAGTACAGGTGCTGGAAATGGTCATTGACCGGGTGTCACAGGCGTTGTACATGAGTCTCGGGATTTTTCTCCCCCTGATCACCGTGAACTGTGCCATCCTTGGTGTGTCCCTGTTCATGGAAATCAGAAACTACACATTTGTTCAGTCTGCAATCTACGGGCTCGGTTCCGGACTAGGCTGGTGGTTGGCCATCATGGCTCTGGCGGCTATTAGAAAGAAGACTGAAAAGTCAAAGATATCACCAGGCCTGCAGGGTCCCGGTATCACCGTCATCACCATCGGTTTCATGGCTATGGCGTTTGTCGGTTTTTCCGGCATGCTTGCAGTCCAATAAGGAGTGTCCCAGATGGACATTAACTTCGCATACTTTATCGCCCCTGTTGCCGTCGGAGGTATCTCCGCCGGTCTGGCGGCTCTTATCTCCGTCACCGACAAGATCGTCAACAACTACGGTGACATCAAAATGGACATCAACAACGGCAAGAAAGAAGTTGTCGTCAAGGGTGGCCAGCCCATGCTCTTCGGCCTTGCCGAAAAGGGCATTTTTGTCCCTTCTGCCTGCGGCGGACGCGGTAGCTGTGGAACCTGTAAGGTAACGGTAAAAAGTGATGTCGGGCCGGTCATGCCGACTGAAATTCCGTGGCTTACAAAAGACGAGATCGCTGCCGGGGTGCGTATCTCCTGTCAGATAAAACTGAAACAGGATGTGGCAATAGAGATTCCCGAAGAACTCTTCTACGTACAGGAGTACCAGGCCACAATCGAGCGGATTACCCGAGTCACTCACGACATCCTGGAAGTATCCTGTAAATTGCCGGAAGGCAAAGAGGTCACCTTTACCTCCGGCCAGTACGGGCAGTTTGAAGTGCCCGCCTACGGCAAGGTAAAAGAGAAGACCATGCGGGCCTACTCCATGTCGTCTCCCCCCAGCGACAAGAACCGTCTGGAGTTTCTGATCCGTCTGGTGCCCGGTGGTATCGTAACAACCTACGTTCACGAGCACCTGAAAGAGGGTCAGAAAATCCGCGTTGTCGGTCCTTTTGGTGATTTCCAGGTCCATGACACCGGTGCTCAGATGATCTGTGTCGCCGGCGGCTCCGGCATGGCACCGTTCAAGAGCATTTTTCAGGATATGATCGACAAAGGCACGCTGAACGACCGGGAGATATGGTACTTCTTCGGAGCCCGAACCAAAAAAGACGTCTTCTATCTGGACTGGCTCTACAAGCTGGATGAGGAACACGAGAACTTCCACTTTATCCCGGCTTTAAGCGAACCCCAGCCGGAAGACGACTGGGACGGCCCGACCGGGCTTATCACCGAGGTTCTTGACGGGTACCTCAAAGACACTATTGACCCGGAGAAAGAAAAAGAAGGCTATCTCTGCGGGAGTCCGGGCATGCTGGATGCATGTATGAAGGTAATGTCCGATAATGGTATGGAGTCGGAGAAGATATACTTTGACAAGTTTGCGTAAGGCAGGTACAAACGTATGAAAATGTCCCCGGAATACAGAAAGGCCCAGGAGAACATGCAGCCCGGTGTCATAACGGCCGACGGTTTTCTTGGAAGCGACACCAGAAATATCGTTGAAATCATCGAGGCCGACGAGGCGGAGTTCAACCGCCTTGGCATGGACTTTGACGAAGTTGCCGCACAGCTGCGGCATCTGCTGAACGAAGGCCGGAAGGGCCTGGATGAACCGATCACAGTCGACAAAAACTGGATCGTCACAACAACCGAAGCTCGCGGACATCTGGCGTCACCCTTCGAAGACGGTATTTTCCGCAAGGTGAACGCCACCATACAGCGCGCTCCCGGCGGCAAACCTGAAGGCCCCTCCCTCCTGGTGAGCGATCTCTCCCTGCACCTGATGGAAAAGAACCACTTTCTCCAGGGTAAGGACGCTTCATTCCGAATTGAACCGCATGTCGTAAAAACGGTGCTCGGCCTTTGACCGGCACCGCTCCAATTGATCTTTCCGTTAAGCGTCGCTATGCTTATCGGCACACCATGGCGAATGCACGGGTCCTTATCGTTGAAGATGAAAAAATTATCGCCCTCGATCTGCAGCGCCGGCTTGAGAAGTTCGGTTACAACGTAGTCCATCTCGCGGCTAACGCCGAGGATGCCGTATCCAGCGCAAGGGAGTACCGGCCTGATATCATCCTGATGGATATCATGCTTGGTGGTGACCGGGACGGCGTTGACGCGGCCATTGAAATCAAGAAATCTGCAAATACGCCTATCGTCTTTCTGACCGCCTACGCCGACGAAGTGACCGTTGAGCGGGCAAAACAGGCAGAACCGGTCGGTTATGTCCTGAAGCCGTTCAAGGAACGGGAGCTCCAGACCACAATCGACATCGCCCTCTACAAGGCCCGTATAGACGTGAAGATGCAGGAGCAGGAACAGCTCTTTGAAGCGCTGCTCAACAGCATGCACGACGCACTAATCGCCTTTTCATCGGAACGAACCATCCGGTTTCTCAATCCCGTAGCGGCAAATCTGACCGGCTGGAACGCCGACCAGGTGATAGGCCGTCATCTGGACGATCTCTTTACCCTTTACGATCACACCAGTGAACTGGCCGCAGCAATCCCCTTTCAACTCGTTCTTGAAGGGAAAGACTTCAGCTTCGAAAACGTCTACATCCTCACCGGGCAGGAAGGCCGCATCAGCATTGCCGGATCCATCACACCGACCAGGACTGTTGATCAGATCGACGGCGGGCTGATCACCTTCCGGGACGTGACCAGTATCAAGGAAATGTCCGAGATTATCGAGTATCAGGCCAGCCACGACTCACTGACCGGTCTTATGAACCGGGAAGAGTTCTTTCTCCGCCTTCTTGAAATCTCCAAAGCAGCCGAGACGGAACGGCGAAGTCACAGCTTTATCTTTCTTGACCTGGACCAGTTCAAGATCGTCAACGACGTTTGCGGCCATCTCGCCGGAGATGAACTGCTGCGGCAGATATCCAATACCATTGCCGGAAACCTCATGTCCGAAGAGCACCTGGCGGCCCGCCTTGGTGGTGACGAGTTTGGTATTCTTCTCCTGGATACGCCTCTCTTTCGAGGCGTAACGGTGGCCCAACACCTGTTGCGAAATATCAACCGTAAGTTCATCTGGCAAAAAAACGCCTTCCACATCACCGCAAGTGTCGGCCTGGTGCCGGTCTCGGGCACCCGTACCGACGGGTACAGTATACTCGCCGCCGCCGACGACGCCGCGTACCTGGCAAAAGAAGCGGGCGGCAATACGGTGCGCGTCTACGAGACTACGGACCACACCTTTCTGAAGCGCCGCGGCGAGATGCAGTGGATATCCCGGCTGAACCACGCCCTGGAGGGGGACCGGTTTGTCTTATGGGGGCAAAAACTGGCGGCTGCCAACGGCTCTGACCTCGACCATCTGGAAGTGTTGATCCGTATGGTAGACCATGACGAATCGCTGATAAGTCCGGGCGACTTCATTCCCGCCGCAGAGAAGTACAATCTCATGCCCGCCATTGACCGGTGGGTTCTCCACCGCGCCATTGAACATCTGAAAGAACGCACCGTCAACGGGCGTCGACCGATTTTCAGTATCAACCTCAGTGCTGCGTCGATCGCAGATGAACGCAGTCTGGATTACATCAAAAACCTGTTTGCCACTACCGGCATCGACCCCGGCCAGATCTGTTTTGAGATCACCGAAACGACGGCCATCGCCAATATGAGTCGGGCAACGTCCTTTATCAACCGTCTAAAAGACCTGGGAGCAACCTTCGCCCTGGATGACTTTGGTAACGGTTTCTCATCATTTGCCTATCTCAAACACCTGCCTGTGGATTTTTTAAAAATAGACGGGTCCTTTGTTCGCGGTATTGCCGATGACCCCATCGACTACGCCCTGGTCGAATCGGTCAACACCATCGGTCATGCGATTGGAATGAAAACCATTGCGGAGTACGTGAAAGACGATCGAATTCGGAAACTTCTGGAAGACATGGGGGTCGACTACCTCCAGGGGTACCAGATAGCCATGCCGGAACCACTTTGAAGCGGGTATCACCGGTATGGGTTTATTGACTCCCCTCTCGATAAATGGACTCAAACACGTAGGAAAAAGCACAGTCTCCCGACTGGTCGCGAGAGACCTGGATATCCCCTGCTTTGATACGGACGATGTCGTACTCGATCTGGCGTCACTTGGTGACGGCGATAACGCCGCGTCGGTGAGGAGCGTCTACCGAACCCTCGGTAAGAACCGTTTTCAGCAACTTGAGGCCGAAGCGGTGGAATCTATTCTTAAAACCGTCTCTCTCAACACCGTCACCGGAAAAGCAACAAGCGCTGTGATAGCGACCGGCGGAGGCATCTGTGATAATCCGCCGGCGCTGCAGCTATTGAAAGAACACACCCGCATGGTCTTTCTGGACGAGGACCCGGAAGTCCTCTACCGGAGGATAATTACCGGCGGTATACCCGCCTACCTTGACCGGGACAGGCGATATGCCCATTTTATGGAAATTGGTACCGCCCGGCGTGACCGCTATCGGACCATTGCGCAGCACACAGTAACTGTAACGGGTTTATCAATACGGCAAATTACGGATATTCTAGTACAGTTGCACAAAGAAAAGCTCCAGGAAGAACTTTAGCACGAACAGGACAGGTTATGGCAGGAAACAGTTTTGGACAGGCTTTCAGAATAACAACCTTTGGTGAGTCCCATGGCGGGGCGGTCGGTGTCGTCGTGGACGGCGTCACACCGGGGGTAGAAATTTCTGAAACAGACATACAAGAACAACTGGACCGGCGCAAACCGGGGCAGTCTTCTATCACCACACCTCGGACCGAACCGGACACGGTGCATATGCTTTCCGGCATCTTTGAAGGAAAGACGACCGGCACTCCCCTGATGATGGTACTGTACAACTCCGACGCAGACCCGTCGGCCTATGACTCCATCAAGGACAAGTACCGGCCCGGCCACGCCGACTTTACCTATCTCAAAAAATACGGAATCCGGGACTGGCGCGGCAGCGGTCGTGCCTCGGGGCGTGAGACCTCCGGCCGGGTGGCGGCAGGAGCCGTTGCCCGAAAGATACTGGAATCGATGGGTATATCCGCTCTCGCGTATACCAAACGGAGTGCCGGTATTGAGTGCACAACCTTCGACCCCGATGTGATCGAAAAAAACCCCCTTCGGGCGTGCGATGCAGCAGCCGCCGAGAAGATGCTTGCCCGAATTACCGAAATCAAGGAAACCGACGACAGCGTCGGCGGTGTGATCGAATGCCGGGTGCAGGGTGTACCGGCGGGCCTGGGAGAACCGGTCTTCGACAAACTGGACGCAGAACTTGCCCACGCCATGTTATCGATCGGTTCGGTAAAGGGGATTGAGTTTGGAACCGGTTTTGCCGCCGCGGACATGAAGGGGAGCGAACACAACGACCAGATCGGTCCCGATGGTTTCCTGACCAATAACGCCGGTGGAATTGTCGGCGGAATCTCAAGCGGCGAGGAAGTACTGTTCCGCATTGTGGTGAAGCCGACCAGTTCAATTGCCCGTCCCCAGAATACCGTCACAATCTCCGGTGAACCCCAGGTCATTCGGACCGAGGGGCGCCATGACGCGTGTATCTGTCCACGCATCGTCCCCGTCGTCGAGGCGATGACCTATCTGGTCTTGCTGGACCACTACAAACGTCAGCAGGCCATGCTGGCATAGGAGCCCCATTATGGAACCACAGCTCTCCGCACCCGTTGCCGTCTGGTTTGCCGAACGCATCTACTGGGTTTTCCTGGGGCTCATGCTGTTGAACGTGATTCAGCGGAAACACCAGAAAAAAGCCGGGAAGAAGCGCATGGCCACCCTGCTTTTGGGAGTTGCCCTCTTTGTCTTGTTGGCCGTCGCCCAGACTATCAACCACTTCGGCGGCACGGATATGCTGTTCTACCTTGCCGTACTTGCCTTCGCGGCCGTTGTGTTTGCCTACCGGGATAAGATGTGGCCGTTTCGATTCCGCTCGGCCGTGGACGGCCGTTGGCTTACCACCAATGAAATTCTATTTGACGACAACCACGGTGACGGTCCATCTGGGGGTGGCCCAGATAGTAACGACCCGCCTGGTGACGACGGGCACATCTGAATTGTATCAGGAACTCCCGTTGTCGGAAGAGCTGCGACTGTCGGTCCGACGAATGCGCGACGGCAGCAGGTCTTCGTCAAGTTCGGGATCGCCCTCTTCCGTTTCGTCGGCATCCCGGCGATCAGAACCGTAGAACAGAACGAGAGCACCCACTAGAATGATGATGACCGGCCACCAGGCGAGGGCCACCCGGCCAAGACTGACCCGGATGACATCGGTGCTGAAAAGCAAAAAGACGACCGACATGATAATAATCGCGATACCCGGTGTTACCAGGGTAAATCTGAACTCGTTTCCTTTCCGCATACCGTAGGCACTCAGAGCGACACCGATTATGGTCATGAAGACGGGCCATACCGTAGAAGAGTTGATACCGGGCAGCACCGATTCCCACACCAGCGAAAACGCACCGGTAAGAGCGAGAAACATTCCGGTAAAGACATTTGCGTCCCTTCCTCCGGGCAGGAACGCTCGCCAGAACAATGCGATACCGGAGATGAGAAGCACTACGGGAAGGATAATCGCCCCTACCGTCACGACACCCGTCGTTACGAGCAGCAGCGTGCCGCCGAAAATAAAAAGAGCAACACTGACCATGACTCGCCTGTTCATAATCAGAGTGTACCGTATTGCAAAAAGAGGTGCCACGGGGCTAAGGTTGAACTGATGAAATATATGCGCCATCTAGTGGTAATCACGGCCGCCGTCGCACTCCTGGCGGGGTTAGTATCATTTCGCCCCTTTGGACCGGAAGACAACCTGGCGCTGGACAACTACCGTCGTGAATCGGAATCGGGTATTCCCTCTTTCCCGGTCGTGGAACGAGTTGTGAAGAACGTTCAGACGACCGACGGAGACGACGGTATGGTTGCCTTCCTGACCACGCATGTACACCGTTTTCCGGACGATCAAAACAACGGATATTACCTCACCCTGGTTGGTGAAACGTACCAGCGTCAGGGGGCACAGTCATTGGCAAGACAGTACTACCGGAGAGCCCTTCTTTCGTTTCCTGATGTTGAGGTTCGGACCGTCCCGGTTCACCGGGTTGCAGTTAACAGGCTGCTTGATATGGTGGAAAGTCCAGGTGAACGGGTCTTTTACCTGCGGTATCTGCAGCGGAACTACGCCGAGAAAATTGATCCGGGACTCACGGCGTACTACCTGGGCAAGGCGTATGAGGGGGAAGCACTTTGGACAAAAGCGTATGAAAGCTACCGGGTGTTTCTCCAGTTTCCCGAGACACGCGTTCCCGGAGAACCGCAGGCGGCGGAACGGATCCGTCGAAGACTGGCCTTTTACGATTCTCGAAAAAACTGGACCCAAAAGGAACTGGACACTCTGGTTGGCCGGATCAAACACGCGTTGTGGACCCAGAACGCAGCAGCCCTTCTGCGGGACCGGGCGGGTGAGAACTTCTTCACCATGTCCTGGGAACAGGATCCCGACGATGCAAACAGTGCAATTCCAAGTTTCGATATCGCAGCGTTTCTCCGCCGTTCCAGAGTGAGATACGCCGACGACCTGGACATTTCGTCGAATGCCAATGAGGCGTACCTGCGGACGTGGGGCTGGTCCCACCGAATTCCAACGTGGTATCTCTACTTCCGGAGGGTAGATTTTCCCGCGGACCCGGAAATTCACGGCAATTGGGAATGGGCAGGTATTTATTTTGGGGAATCCCGATAACAACCGACAATAAGGTTATGAGAGGCTTCGGGTTAGTCTGTCTTTTCGGCTTATTTCTCCTCCACTCCCCTTCAGCACAGAATATCCAGATAAGTACGGACAGTGAACTGGACTGGCAGCGCGGTACTATTCGCGTGACTATTACCGCCGAGGCGGCTCCCGGAGCCGACATACGTCCCGAGTTTATCCACCGAGCCCGCCGGCGAATTGATGCGGAATTTCCAGGGGCGCTGTTCAACGCCCTTCTGCCGTTAAACGTCGATTCGGTTCGCATTGTCCGTGAAGTAGTCCAGGCCCAACCGGAGCTGGCCTCACGTATCACAAACCTGGCCGCCCAGGCCAAGAGTGGTCTTCCCCATCCGAACCCCACTGCAACGGCACTGGAACGGATCTTTGAAGTTCCCATCTTCCCCGACTTCGTCCGCCTGTTTATGAACCATGAAATTCCGTTCCGGATGGAGGACGTCATATCCTGGGTGCCGACCACGGATTTTACGGGGATCGTCATCTATGCGGCCGATCCCCTCCCCCTGCGCGGTACAGACAAGGAAGTGTACCCTGCCCCCGCTCTCTTACCGGAACTGTACGACGA
>JBAYPC010000056.1:0-10189 GCA_041677905.1 Alkalispirochaeta sp.
ACGTTTGAAGTAATCTGCATCCTGCTGGACCATTTCTCTGGCCCAGGCTTTATTAGCAGACAAGACTTCATCAAACGGTTTTTGTCTTTTTTTTATGTGGTGCTTTTCGATTTTCATAATGGGTCAATACTTATTCGGGGTCTCCTCACAAAAAATGTGTCTGTCAAACAAGCTTGCTTGTGCGCTATAACGATAGATTATATCCTGAATAAACACTTAGGAGCAAAGATGACACCGATCTTACCCGACATTTATGAGGCCCTCCGGCTGGAAATGCCAGAGTTTCAGGAGCGGTACTTTCCTGGGGCGGAGCAAGCTCGTAAAAGCAGTTTCGGCGACAGGATTGCCGTTTCCGGTCTTCTAGCGATAGGAAATATCTGCAAAAACCACTGCACATATTGCGGGCTGCGGGCACCCAACCGAAGTGTGCCGAGATATCGCCTGTCCCTTGATGTGATAAAAAAGAGCATTGAGGGTATTGGTGAACAGGGAATCCGGCAACTTTTCTTGATTTCAGGCGAAGATCCGGGTCTCGATGTGGATGATGTTCTGGCGACGATCGAACACGCCTCAGAACAGGGCTTTCAAGTTATGCTCGGTCTGGGAGTATTTTCTCCCTCTGTGTACGACGAAATGCGTGATGCCGGTGCCGATCTTTATGCTCTCAAATTTGAGACATCCAATCCCGAGATATTTTCATCGGTCAAACCGGATATTTCCCTGGAAGGACGGATGCAGGCTGTCCGGGCAATTCAGGCGGCCGGTTTGAAGCTCGGCTCCGGAAATATCATCGGGCTTCCGGGGGAACAGCTTTCCGATATCGCCGGGGATATTGAGTTAATGAAACAGCTGGATATTGCCTGGGCACCGGTGGTGCCGTACCTCCCCGCTCCCGGCACTCCTCTGGCAGAAACTCAGCCGATGGGTTCAGTAGAACGTCTCCTGAAAGAGATCGCCCTACTTCGCATTATTTTACCGGATACTCTAATCACTGCCGGACAGCCGTCACAGGATTCGAAGCTCGGTTTTGCCGATCCCCAGGGAACCCGGGATGCCCTTGCAGCCGGCGCCAACCTGTTGTTTGTTGACCTGACGCCAAAGGAGCAGCGGGATAACTTTGCAATCACCTCCAACCGAATTCTCCCGAGGCTGGAAGGTATTGATAAACTACTGGATGGAGTGAACCTGGTACGGGAATAGTACCAACCGCCGAACAATCACTTTTTAAAACAGACGGGCAATTTCGTCTACTTCAAACTCGGGCCAGGCGGTCCGTTTTCCGTTTTCGTATGCAATGACGCCGTGACCGGGCGGACCCACTTCACCGATACATGTAACAGCAACGGCCTCGGCGGCAATGGCGGCCATCACGCTGTCGGCGGTGTCCCCTCGACAGACGATCAACAAGCTGCCGGAGGCGATCAGTCCCAGGGGGTCTACTTCCATCAACCGACAGACGGTCGCGGTTACCGGCAAAACAGGGATATGATCAGCATTGATTTCAAGCTGGTGGCCCCCGGCGGTGCTGAGTTCGGTAATGGCGGTGGCAATGCCACCTTCGGTAACATCGTGCATCGCTATAACACCGGTCATCTGCCGTGCCGCGGCGGCTTCCGGCAGAATACTGATCTTTTCAACCAGGTCCCGGCATTCATCGACTTCAGCGGCAGTCATGCCAAGAGAAAGCAGGCGGTCGGCAAAGGCGTTGGCGATGATGGCGGTGCCCTCGACGGCGGCGCCTTTGGTCAACAGGACACGGTCTCCCGGACGCATATCCTGTTTGTCGAGCAGGTCCTGCCGCATCATGACGGCGCCCATGGTTCCTGTCACCACCGGTCGCCGGACGGCGTCGGTGATTTCGGTGTGGCCGCCGGAAAGGGAGATGTTCCAGCGCCGGCACGCCGTATGTATATCGTCCAGGACTTCAAAAACTGCGGACGGTGTCGTACCCGGTGGAAACAGCAGGGTTGTCAGTAACCACTGAGGTACGGCTCCGGAGGTGGCGATGTCATTGGCGTTGATCAGAACGGTATACGTACCGATCTGGTCGGTGACGAATGTAATAGGGTCTGAGGTGACTACCAGGGTATCTTTATCTGTGATGTCGATAGCTGCTGTGTCCTCGCCGAGCCCCGGTTTGACGAGGACCCATTGGTCATCAACGCCGCGACCCTGATCATGTTCATCGTCCCCCTGCATCAGGGTAAAGAACTCGTCAAGCAGATCGGCGGGGAATTTCCCGTTGGGAAGGGGGCGTCCGTACCTCACAATCTTCCGGATTTCAGCTAAGGTTACGATTCGGAAGTCCCACGGGATAGACGGTTCCGGGGGCGCCGGGCCCGGGTCCAGAAAGGCGGTGAGTGCACCGGCCTGCCGGCCCGCCTCCATGTCAAAGCGAATATCACCCACCACAAGGACCGTCTGAGGGGCAACCTGGAAGCGCTCGGCGCCCAAAAGGACACCGTCCGGATGGGGCTTGGGTTGCACCGGATCGTCTCGGGTGATGACCACGTCAAAGTCGTTAACGGTCAGGTGAGAAAACTGCTCCAGAGCCACCACCACCGACTCGCGACTGTTGCGGGTCAGTATTCCGACCGGCAGCTTCCAATCTTTCAGGAATTGCACTAACTCTTCAGCGCCGTCGTTTGGGCTGGAGCTCCGGGCAGCATCCAGTTCCATCGAATGCAGAATAGTCTCTGCTTCAGCCCGACGGTTATCGGCCGGCAGACTGTGGATGAACTCCAGGATGGGCCGGCCCGGCGGGCAACCGATAGCTCGCCTGACGGCCGTAAAATCGAGTGCCCCCGGCTTTGTCAGGGTACCGTCGAAATCAAAAAGAACGGCGTTTACCGTATAGGCGTGCATGGAGATGCCACTACCCCTTTACGGCACCCACCGTCAGTCCTTTCACCACGTACTTCTGAAAAATCATCGTCAGAACGATGGCCGGTGCCATTATGGCAAATGCCGCTGCCATAACCCCGCCCCAGTCGACTTCGGCGTAGGACATGAAGTTGTACACCGCGATGGGCAGTGTCCGAGTTTTTTCCATACTCAGGACCTGGGAGAACATGAAGTTGTTCCAGGAAAAGATAAAGCTCAACGTAGTAGCGGTGACAATACCGGGCGCAGACAACGGCAGAAGAATGACCAGGAACGCGTATTGACGGGTTGCCCCATCTATCATTGCAGATTCTTCCAGTTCAAGGGGCACCGTCTCGAAATATGCACTCATCACCCATACAACAACCGGAAGGGTAATAAGGATGTGGGACAGTATCAGGGCCGTGTAACTGTCCATCAGACGAAGGCGAGAAAAGATGATGTACCACGGCATAAGAAACGAAATACCCGGCATCAACCGTGCGACGAGAATGAACATCGCCGTCCGATTCTGATGAAAACGGGCGATAGAATACGCCGCCGGAAGGCCTAAAATTAACGAAATCACAACCGAACTGGCCCCAACAACACTCGAGTTGATGAGGTACTTGAAAAAGTTCTGTTCACCGAAGACCTTCATGTAGTTCATCAGCGTAGGCGTGAAGACGAATTTCGGCGGCCAGGAGATTATATCAACTTGAGACTTAAACGAGGACATGAGCATCCACAAGAACGGGAACAACGTCGGAACGACAATGAACAGCAGAAGCAGGCCAAACAAAACCCGCCTGAAAAAAGAAGATTTCATGGTACCTCCCTCCTAGAATTCAGATTTTTTACGGAGTACGATCACCCCGAGACTCGAGAGAAGAACCAGCATGAAAAGGAATACCAACATGGCAGACGCCGAACCAAGGTTGAAATACTCAAAGCTGTACTTGTACGCCATTATGTTGATCGTCTCCGAAGCATAACCCGGGCCGCCCCCAGTCATAGCATAGATGATATCAAAGGTCTTTAGAGCTTCGATCCCCCGAAGAATGACTGCCGTAAGAATGGTGGGCATTATCATCGGAATTGTAATGAGTCGAAACGTCTGAAGATTAGATGCACCGTCCACTTTTGCCGATTCATACGGTTCTTGCGGTAAACCCGCCAGTCCCGCAAGGACGATCAGTGTCACCATGGGTGTCCATTGCCACACATCCACAAGTACCAGTGACGGCAGAACCGTTCGCGCGTCACTTACCCATCCGCTCTGGGGTAACCCGAGGACACTGAGACAGTAGTTCAGAAATCCGATAGTCGGGTCGTAAAACAGGTTCCAGACAATTCCAATTGCCACCGGCGTTGCCACCAACGGTAACAACAGGATCAGTTTTAACCCGTTTTTTCCGGCAAATTCCCGGTTCAAAATAACGGCAAGAAGAGTGCCGAGAACCGCTTCGATAAACACAGCGCTCAAGGTAAAAGAAAAAGTACGTCCCATAGCGGCAAGAAAACGCGGCTCCTGAAGGACTTTGAGATAACTCTGCAAACCGACAAATCTCATTGGCCGGCCTGAAGTAAGGGTCCAGTCGGTGAAACTGACGACCACTGTGTAGACCACAGGAAAGACCATCAGCATCACGACCAGCACCAGGGCAGGTAACGGGAAGATATATTTGAGATTCCTCTCGAAAAAGCCAGTTTTTATCATTGGTAACTCCGAAACAAAAAACGGGGTGAAAAAAACAGGTGACAGATCACGAACTGACCCGCCACCTGAATACGTATTTTACCCTGTCATACCAATCAGATGCTACATACCAAACTCGCCGTCAGCCTTCAGGAGTTCGTTTACTGCATTCACCTTTTCAGTTGCTAGCGCCTGGAGTCTCTTGGACGTGCCTTTGGTATCAATAGACTCAATGACAACTTCACCAATGAGATCCCGGGCTTGACCAACAGAAGTCATAAAGGGACGGTCGAAAGGATATCCGTTTTTGGCGGCGTGCTCTCGGGTCGCGACCAGACCCGGGTTCATCTGAGCCTTTACAGTTGAATCGGACCAGGCAGAGTTCCGTGCCATGGTGATGTTGGAGAGCATTCCCTCTATCGCCAGTTCCTTACTCGTCGCCCATTCAAGAAACTTCATGGCGGCGTCGGCGTTCTTGGTTTTGCTGGACATGGCCATACCCCAGGAGACGACGATGAACGGACTGTCGTCCTTGGGTCCGGCGGGAAGTTGAGCAACCCCGATATCCTCAGCGGGTACCTGAGTCTTTGCCGGGTCTACCACCTGTCCGTAAAACACCGAAGCATCGGTCCACATGGCAACCTTACCGGCCTGGAATACCGGCATCAGGTTTTCCCAGGACATGGCCGCAACCCCTGGAGGACCGTAGTTACCAAGCAGGCGGCCGTAATAACGAATAGCCTCTACAGCTTCAGGTGAATCAAAAACAGCTTTACCGTTGTCCAGGTACCGTCCACCAAAGTTGTAGATGAAACTGGAAAGCTGGGTAACTGCCGCTGCGCCCTTACCACGAGAACCAAAGCCGGCAACTTCAGGAGTCGTAAGCGCTTTCGCCGCCGCTTCAAGTTCCGTGAAGTTCGTAGGCACCTTTATACCGGCTGCCTTGAAGAGGTCCTTCCGGTAGTACATCACCTGCCATTCCGTTACCAGCGGGACGATGTACGGAACACCCTCACTACTGCCGATATCAACTGCCGGAACGGGGTAATCAGCAAAGTCGTACGACGTTAATCCGTTGTACCAGTTGTTCTTGATGAACAGGAGGCCTTCCTGAAGGGGACGGGTCATGAAGACGTCCACCGACGAGGAACCCGTGGCAAACTCGGTGGTGAGTTTCTGGGTTAACTGACTTTCCTGCAGGCTTTCCACATTGACTTTGATGCCCGTCTCGGCTTCAAACTCGGGTATAACCTGTTTGAGCAGCTCACCGTAGGGGTGGTTTGCCAAAAGAACACGAATCTCCTGCGGTTTACTCTCTGCTGCTTCCTGACCGCCACCGGCAAATACCGGAAGCGCGAATGCGAGCAGGACCAAAAGTACTACTAATCTTTTCATCTGATCTCTCCTTATTTGGATCAATTCTGCGTAGCTGAGTCTATTATCCGCCCGACCGACGGTTCTGTCAATGAATATTTATTTCCGATGAATGAATATTTCTTTCTTTTTGCAATTCTGTGCTATACTGTTGAGCAAGAGGAACTGCAAGAGAAACTCATGGTCGAATCAAGTTGCCTGTACTGCATTCGGACGAGATACAAAGATTTCAGCACCAAAGAACTGATGATCGCCGATTACATCCTCGCAAATCCTGAGGGGGCGGTCCATCCCAGCATTGAAGAACTGGCCGATCTCATCGGAGTTTCAGAATCCACTTTGGTGCGATTCGTAAAAAAGATCGGCTATCTTGGGTATCAACGCTTCCGAATCGCCCTGGCCAAAGAAACCGTTTCTTCCGCAGGCCGGATGTTTGAAACGCCTATAGATGAAAACGACGACGATCTGGAGGTGGTATTCAACACAGCGATCGCCACTCTGAGTTTGACCAAACGGACCATCAGGAGGGAATCCATCACCCGGGCGGCCCAGACTATTGCACACGCCGCCGGTTTGATGATCTTCGGGTTGGGTGGCTCAAATATCGTAGCTCTGGACGCCTATCACAAATTTGTCCGGACCGGGATCAACTGTACCATTGCCCAGGACTTCCATATGCAGCTCATGATGGCGTCACAAGCCCGAGATACGTGGGCCGCGTTGATAGTTTCCCATACCGGTGAAAACTACGACACTATGGCCTTGGCCGAAGAGTTGAAAGAGCGAGGCTGTACCCTGATTGTCCTTACCTCCAATCCGCGCTCCCCTCTGGCCCGGGAAGCCGATATCCTGCTTGACGTCTCCGTGGCGTCTACGTCATTCTTCTCCGAGGCGTTTTCGGCACGGATTGCCCAAGCGGTGGTAATCGACACCCTCTATGTAGGAATCATGAAACTTCTCGGCGAAGACGGCTCTACCCATCTTGAAGCGATGCGCAATACAATCGCAAAGCGTAAAACGTAAAACGTGATTAAACGGAGAATAAAAGGAAGACCTATGAAAGCACTGGTCCTGGAAAACTACAAGAATCTTGTCTACAAGGACGTTCCCGACCCTGGTCCCGTCGGCGAAAGGGACTTGCTTGTCAGAGTACGAGCCACCGCAATTTGCGGTTCCGATGTTCACGGATACGACGGCTCCACCGGAAGACGAATACCACCGGTCATTATGGGACACGAATCGGCCGGTGAAGTCGCGGCCGTCGGACCGGGAGTGCGCAATTTTTCCCCAGGCGACAGAATCACCTTTGATTCGACCGTCTACTGTGGTGAATGCACCTTCTGCCGGGAAGGAGCCGTCAACCTCTGCGAAAACCGACAGGTCCTTGGCGTATCCTGTGACGAGTACCGCCGGGACGGCGCCTTTGCCGAATATCTGGTAATTCCCGAGCGAATAGCATACCGAATTCCCGAAGGCCTCTCCTATCCGGAGGCCGCCGTCACCGAACCGATGGCCGTAGCCGCCCACGCTATCAGACTGACTCCCCTGAGTTTTAACGATACCACCGCAGTAGTCGGGGCCGGCCTGATTGGCCTCTCCCTTATCCAACTCCTTAAGGCCTCCGGGTCGGGGACAATCATCGCCCTGGATACGGACCCCGACAGACTGAAAGTGGCCCAATCATTCGGGGCCGACATCACCCTGGACCCCCGAGAGGAGTCGACAGTCCAAAAAATAACCGCTGCAACCGACCGAGGCGGAGCTCATCGCAGTGGAGTAGACCGGGTATTTGAAGCTGTCGGCGCAACCGAACCGATCGCAACGGCGATTCAGATCGCCCGAAAGGGAGGGTCCGTAACACTCATCGGTAACGTAAGCCCCACCGTTGAGATCCCGCTGCAGAGCGTGGTGACCCGGCAGATTTCCCTGATCGGCTCCTGTGCAATCGCCGGAGAGTACCCACTGGTACTCGATCTGATGGCCCGAAAGAAAGTCGATGTCCGACCCCTCATCAGCGCGACAGCACCGTTAAGCGAGGGAGCCGAGTGGTTCAAACGGCTCTACGCCCGGGAAGCGGGACTGCTGAAAGTGGTGCTGGAACCATGAACCGGAAAATACGGTACGGCCTCGCCGGATATGGGAAAGTTGCGCACCTGCACGCCCAGGGACTCAAGGAGTCCGACCACGGCGTTTTGGTTTCCGTAGCCGGACGAAACACCCAGCGGAGGGACAGCTTCGCAGCCCAGTGGAACATCGCCTCCCGGGGTTCAATTGAAGAGATGGTCCGCCTGGACCAGGTCGATGCGGTCATCGTGGTGACGCCCCACCCCCGCCACCGGGACGACAGCCTGGAGGCCTTTGCCGCCGGGGCCCACGTCATCGTGGAAAAACCGATGGCCCTCACCGTTGCCCAATGTGATGAAATGGTCGCGTCGGCGGCCTCGGCCCGGCGGAAATTGTCGGTAGTCAGCCAGCGTCGGTGGTACCCCTCGTCCCGGCGGATCAGAGATGCCATCGACGCCGGTAAAATCGGTAAACCCAGTATCGCCCAGGTGACCCTTCTCGGTTGGCGGGATCAGGAGTACTACAAGAGCGACCCCTGGCGCGGCAAGTGGAGCACCGAAGGCGGCGGCGTCCTCATCAACCAGGCGCCTCACCAGATCGATCTAATGAACTGGTTCATGGGACCCACAGCCGAGATCAAAGCCTACTGGGGAAATGTAAACCATCCCTACATCGAAGTAGAGGATACCGCCGTCGCCTCAGTCCTGTTCAAGAACGGCGGCATGGGGTCAATTCTGGCGTCCAATTCCCAAAAACCGGGAATCCACGCCAAGGTTCACATCCACGGGGACACCGGGTATTCGACAGGAGTCCAGACCGACGGCGGCGCCATGTTCGTCGCCGGCATGTCCGGCATTCAGGAGCCCCCCTATAACGACCTGTGGACCATCCCCGGAGAAGAAGACTCCCTCGCTTCCTGGAAAACCGAAGACGCCGAGTTTTTTGGAACTATCGATCCAACCGTCTATTTCTTTACCAGGCAGCTTGACGATTTTTCAACTGTAATCATGGACGACCGGCAACCGGCGGTAACCGGAGAGGATGGGCGGGAAACTGTCCGGGTCATAGAGAACATCTACCGGTACGGAAAACAGGCCTGACCCGCCGTCACACCCGCCGCCGCTGCCGCCGTACTCTCAGCAACAACCCGATCGTCAGCATCGTCAAGATAGGGATCAGCGCCACAAACCCGACAATGCCAAACCCCTCGTTTCCCCGGCCCAGACCTTCAGACACCCCCGAGGCAAACGGCAGAACAAACGAGGCGATCATCGTACCCGTCACAACACCGCCGGAATCAAAACTCATAGCCGCAAAGTCAGCCTCAATGAAGTACGTCAGAAACACCGCCAGAATGTACCCGGGAATGATGATCCACAAAAACGAAAAATCAAACATCAGCCGGACCATAGTCAAAGCAATCGCCCCGCCAACCCCGACACACAACGCAATCAACAACAGCTTTCGAGGAATAGCCGACCCCGAACTGTCCTCCACCTCTTTCACCAGAACGTATATCGACGGGTCGGCAAGCGTCGTAGCCAGCCCCAGGACAAACCCAATCGGTATAACAACCCAACTAAAAGAAAGCCCCCCCAACGCCCGGCCCACCTCACCGGCAACCTCAATAAAACCAAAGTTGATACCCTGTAAAAAGAGAGTCAGCCCAAACAGTGCGATCAGCGTCCCCTTAAAAAGCCTCACCAACTGAGATTTTCGGTATTTCAAAAACCAGAACTGAGAAATCAGAAAGACAACCGCCAAAGGAGCAGCCGCCAGCAGCACATCCCGAACAACACCCAGAATCCCCTGGTATATTCTTAAATCCATTGTTTTCTCACGCCCATTGTATTCTCAAACCCATCTTGTCAGTACTCCCAACAGCAAGATTGCAATAATCGGCCCCATAGACGCCAAAGCAACAACCCCAAAACTGGACTGACTCTTCTCATCCCTGGCCGTAACCGCGGCAATCCCGCTCCCCAACGCCATAAAAAAAGGAACCGTCAACGAGCCCGTCGTAAGAGTTCCAACATCAATGGCGATACTCTTGAAATCTACAGGCGCCGCTATCAACAGCACCACAATCGCAGCGTAAATCACCGTCAACGTGTACTTGATCGGCACCCGTAAAAATATGGTCAGAAAAGAAAGCAGAATAAACAGCCCCTCCGATGCCGCCGTTACCAG
>JBAYPC010000057.1:0-10159 GCA_041677905.1 Alkalispirochaeta sp.
ATGGAACGCGGGAAACACCGGTGTTGGCCGCCGGCCCGTACCCGGCGTTTCGCGTCCACGTCTGCTTCGGGTTGCCGTACGTTGCTACCTCAAGGTAATTGGGGTTTTCCTGGTCCCACGCAACGGCACCTTTGGACGCGTACACCTTAAGACGCAACCCGTTCTCCTCACCTACGGCAACCTGGCTCACCGCCCGCACTCCCTTTCCCCCGACGGCAAGGCGGACAAGGATATTCCCGTCCTCGTCCAGAGTTCGGTCGGGCAGAAAGGTCGACAGGTCTGCCAACACACTTTGGACGGTATCACCGGTGACGTATTCAAGAAGGTTGAACGCGTGAGTACCGATATCTCCAAGGGCACCGCCGAGCCCGCTCTGAGCCGGGTCAACCCGCCACACCGCCTGTTTCATCCCTTCCTTCTCATGGGGATACGCCAGAAAATCCTGGACGTACTCCACCACCACCTTTCTGACCGCCCCCATTTCACCGGAGGTAAACATCCGCCGCGCTTCCCTGACCATGGCGTTTCCCGTGTAGTTATGGGTCAAGCCGAATACGAGGCCCGACTTTTCCACCAGCGGGACAAGTTCCTTCGCCTCTTCCAGAGAGTAGGTCATCGGCTTGTCGCAGATCACATGGAACCCCCGCTCCAGAAACGCTTTGGCAATGGGGAAGTGGGTCTTGTTGGGCGTAACGATTGCAACAAAGTCGATACGCTTGTCTTCGGGCAGAGCCGCCTCCGCCTCGGCCATCTCGTCGTAGGACCGGTAACACCGGTCGGCATGGAGGTACAGCTCCGCACCGGTTTTCTTCGTATTCTCAAAGTCCCGGGAAAAGGCGCCGGCCACCAGTTCAATCTGCTGGTCCATTGCCGCCGCAATTCGATGAACCCCGCCGATAAAGGCGCCCTGCCCACCGCCGACCATCCCCATCCTGAGCTTTCGCTTCCAACTGTTCATTTCAATTTCGCTCCATATTTTTCAGTTCGGTATTTTTCGGCTCAATCGAGACCCAACATCAGCCGAAGCTGTTTCCGGTCGGTCTTTCCGCCGGCAAAGTCGTCAAAGGCAACCTGGGTCGCCTCGATGATGTGGTCCCGGATAAACGGTGCCCCCTCACGGGCACCCTGTTCAGGACTCTTCACACAGCACTCCCACTCCATAATCGCCCATCCGTCATATCCCGATTCGGTCATCAGAGTGAAAACACGCTTGAAATCGACCTGTCCGTCCCCGAGAGACCGAAAGCGGCCGGCCCGACCGTTCCAGTCGCGATACCCGCCGTATACGCCAACCCGTCCGTCGGGGTTGAACTCGGCGTCCTTGACGTGAAATGCGGAGATACGGTCGCCGTAGAGCTGGATGAAGTGGAGGTAGTCCAACTGCTGCAGCAGAAAATGGCTTGGATCGTAGGTGATCCGGGCCGACTCATGTCCATCAACGGCTTCCAGGAACCGCTCATAGGTGGCACCGTCGTACAGGTCGGAGCCGGGGTGCAGCTCGTACCCGAATGAAACGCCCCGTTCAGCGGCGTAGTCCAGAACGGGCCGCCAGCGGCGCGCCAGTTCACCAAAGGCCTCGTCGATAAGCCCGTCCGGCCGTTGAGGCCAGGGGTAGATCATGTGCCAGGCAAACCCGCCGGACATCGTCGAGATGTTGGTCGTCCCAAGGCGAACAGAGGCGTCAACGGACAGCTTCAGTTGTTCCGTTGCCCAGTCGGTCACCCCTGCACCGGAGAGCCCTTCGGGGTGGAATACCTGAAACCCCGCGGCATAGGCCGGATGAAAGGCAAGACACTGGCCCTGCAGGTACGATCCAAGCTCGATCAGCGTCAGCCCCCGCTCCGCCAGGAGCCCCTTGAACTCATCACAGTAATCCTGGGAAGTCGCCGCCTTCTTCAGATCGAACAGACCGGCTTCCCACGACGGTACCTGTACCCCCGTATACCCCATTCCGGAGACCCAATCGGCAAGTCCCTCTATCGAATTGTAGGGTTCTTCCTCCCGGATAAACTGTTCCAGAAAGATCCCCGGTCCCTTAATAGTCTTCATCGCCTTCATTGACACACCTCCCCGCATTCGCGTCTGGTATTCTGGTATTAAGTTCGGTTTTCGAACTACATAGTTTACTTTCAGGATAATCCCGGTATAGAATAAGTGCAACCGTATATTAAGGTGCGGAGAGTGAAGGGTGTCCCGAGAGGGGCGCAACAAATTAAGGAGGGCCGTATGGCTAAAAGACTGATTATTATTGGGCTGATCCTCGTGGTCGGTTTCAGCTTCGTGTGGGCCGGTGGGCAAAGTGAGGCCGGCAAAAAATCGATCGCCGTGATCATGCCCGGTGCCACCCACGGGTTTCTGGGAGAGAGTATTCGCCACGCCGAAGCTGCAACCAAGGAAATGGGCGATGCAAAAGGATACAGTTACCAGTTTCTGATCTCGGACAACATCGTCCAGCAGGCAAACCAGATCGACACAGTGGTCTCTCAAGGTGTGGACGTGGTCGTCCTGTGGCCCCACAACGGTGATGAACTCCGTTCCGCGGCGCAGCAGATCCTGGACGCCGGTATTCCCCTGGTAGTCTACGACCGGCTGATCACCGACTTTGACGAGACGGCTGAACTGATGGGCGACAACGTCACCATCGGGGAGGAAACGGGCCGGTACTTCAACAAGTACTACGCCGATGAACTGGCCGCCGGTAAGGTGAACATCCTTGAGTTCAAGGGAGACAACTCCACCGTACCCATGCAGCGTAACGCCGGGTTCTGGTCAACCGCCGACAAAAACTTCAACGTCGTCAACGAATACGTGACCAACTGGAGCCGGGACACCGCGCAGACCCAGATTGAGACGTTCCTCAACTCCAGCAGCAAAGACACCGTAGAGAGCATTCAGGGCATCTTTACCCACGATGCAGAAGTTGCCGCCGGTGTACTGGCCGGGCTGGAAGGCTATGACGGAAACTTCGACATCAACATCCGTCTGGTATCCGCCGTGGGCGGTCCCAAAGAACTCCTTGAGAACTTTGACCACTACCAGGAACTGGGCTTTGACCAGGTGACCTTTTCTTTCTCACCCGCCATGGTCCGGGACGCCATCGCATTAGGTTATGACATCCTCGACGGAAAAACCGTCACCGGCATGCACCTGATCGAAACCGAAATGGTGGACAACAGCAACTACCGAGAGTTCATGAAAGGTGACCTCTATACGCTCCGCTATTCTGTAAAGTAGGATTCGGGTAGTATTCAGACCAATTGATACCAATCGATGGGGCCGGCGCCTCCCGGCGTCGGCCCCCTTTTCAGCCGTGCAGAAGGAGTACAGCGCGATGCAACTGGAAATGAAAAACATCTACAAGAGCTTCGGCGCAGTGCAGGCCGTCGTAGATGTCTCCTTCTCCGTCGGCGAGGGTGAAATTCACGGACTCTTAGGCGAAAACGGAGCCGGCAAGTCGACCCTGATGAACGTCCTCGGCGGCGTCCTACCACCGGATTCCGGTACCGTCCTGATCGACGGCGTTGAACAGACCCACCTTACCCCAATCAAGGCGGCCAAGCTGGGTATCCGGTTTATCCACCAGGAGCTGAACCTGGTAAACGACCTGAAGGTCTTTGAGAACCTCTTTCTGAAAAACGAAATCGTTACCGCCGGAGTGTACCTCAACAAAAAAGAGATGATTCGCCGGTCCCGGGAGATATTCAAACGGCTGGGCATGGAAATCGACCCTACCGTATACGTCCGCGACCTGGATACCTCCCGAAAACAGTTGGTCGAGATCGCCCGGGCGCTCCTTTTTGACTGCGAGCTCATCATCATGGACGAGCCCACCACAGCGCTTACCAACGACGAGATAGAAAACCTCTTCACCATCATGCGCGGCCTCAAAGCCCACGGCGTGAGTTCCATCTACATCTCACACAAGATGCCGGAGCTGTTTTCCGTCTGTGATCGTTACACCGTCCTCCGGGACGGACGCTTTGTCGCCTCCGGAGAGTTTGCCGACATCAACGAACAGCAGGCCACAGAGATGCTGGTGGGACGCAGCGTCGTGGACGACGTCGTTGAAAAGACCAACGTCGTGACCGACGAGACCGTTCTTGATGTCCGGTCTCTCAGCTGTGAAGGCCATTTCCAGGACATCAGCTTCTCCCTGCATCGCGGTGAAGTCCTGGTGTTTACCGGACTCTTCGGCGACGGCCGGGGAGCCCTGGCAGAGTGCCTTTTCGGAGCCAGACCGATCACCGGAGGTTCCATCTACCTCCACGGCCAAGAGCTCAACACCCGCTCCATCCTCAACGTCATCAAGTCCGGCGTCTCCATGGTACCCCGGAACCGTAAAGAACGGTCCATCCTGAAAGACCTCTCAGTCAAAGACAACCTCTCCATGGCCTACTTCACCAGCGCCCACAAAGGCCTGGTCATACACAACCGTGAAGAAAACCGCCGTTTTGAAGAACAGCGCCAACAGACCAATATCCGCGTGGGCAACCCAAACGACCTGATCACCTCCCTCAGCGGCGGCAACCAGCAAAAAGTGATATTTTCGCGCTGGTTCGGCCTGGAAAGCGACGTCTTTATCCTGGATAACCCCACCCAGGGGATAGACGTGGGCGCCAAATTTGAAATCTACCAACTTATCAACAAACTCGTAGAAACCGGAAAGAGCGTAATCATGTTCAGCTCCGAGTTTCCCGAAATCTACAAGATCGCCGACCGCTGCATCGTGATGTACAAAGGCGAAATCAACCGAGAATTCTCCCGGAGCGAACTCAACGAAGTTGACGTGATGTACTACGCAACCGGATCCAACAGAAAGGCTGGCTGACCATGAACAATGTACTGACTCGACACGACTGGAAAGGTGTCCTGAAGCACATCTTTGTCAATTACAACTACGTTTTCTCCTTTATCCTGCTGTTGATCGTCGGCCGGTTTGCCAGTGACCAGTTTATCACTATGGGGAACATCTCCAACCTGATCCGGTCATCCGTCTTTATCGGCATCATCGCCCTGGGTATGACCCTGACCATCATCTCCGGCAACATAGACCTGTCGGTAGGGTCGATCCTGGCGTTGGCTGCGGCCATCAGCGTCTCCGTCTTCAACTCTACCGGCGGCGTTCTGCCGGCCCTTCTGGCGGCAACTGCGGCGGGAGCAGTTCTCGGATTCATAAACGGCCTCTTTGTAGGCTACGCCCGGGTGGCGTCCTTTATCGTTACCCTGGCCACCATGGTCGCCTACCGTTCCATCACCGTACAGATGGGAAAAGGCGGCCCCCTCCTGACCGACAACGACCTCTACTTTCAGAATCTCCGCTGGATCGGCTACGGCCGCCTGGGTGGTCCCCAGGGCCTGTCGTACCTGGTGATCATCTTCGTGTTTCTCACCCTGATCATGTGGTTTGTCATGAACAAAACCCGCTTCGGCCGGTACGTATACGCCGTCGGCTCCAACGAACGAGCGGCCAAACTCACCGGAATCCGCGTTCCCGGCGTAAAAGTCGCCATTTTTACCATCACCGGAATGCTCACCGGCATCGCCGCATTCCTCTACGCCGCCCGCTTCGGTTCCGTCGACGTCGCCACCGCCGGCCGCATGTTTGAGCTCGACGTTATCGCCGCGGTAGCAATCGGCGGCACCATGATGTCCGGCGGTCGCGGCACCGTCCAGGGCTCCTTCTTCGGTGCCGTCATCATCTACTCCATCGACGCAATCCTCTCCGCCTACCAGGTCCCCGCCTTTGTCAACGACTTCATCAAAGGCGTCCTCATCCTTGGCGCCGTGCTTCTCCAGAAAGCACTTGACCGGACTAGTGACGATTGATATTGAACCCGAGGGTTCTGCCTATGGCGGACCCGGTCCGCCAATGCCCGGCCCCTCATCGGGGTCGGCCCTACCCCTCCGGGCAGTGTTGAGAAGCCTGCCAGTTTCCTTTACTCCGGGAAATGAGTACTATCCAACTACAAGGGCGAGGAGAACCGTTGTTCCCACGACTTCCCTGGATCCGACCTACCAAAGACATCAACACCGTCGATCGGGTTTATTTACTAGCACATGGCCGGAGAAGGAGAAACCCATGGAAAAAAACAAAAAATCAATGTCTATAAATCGGATCGTGTCATTCGCCCTCGGAGGGCTGCTTGTCTTCGCAGTAATGAGCTTTACCGTCGTCAGGAACGCAAACACCAAAAGTGAAGAACTTGCACAGGCCCTGGACACCTCAAGATTTGAGGCCGGTCGTCTTCTGGATGATGCCAATGCGCAACTGTTGAGCGGAGACTACGTGGAGGCGGAAGCTTCCTTGACCGCACTATTCGCCAACCAGCCGGGTTCGCCGGAGGCAATCGAGGGCAAGATTCTACTTGCGAAGGTAGAGAAAGAGGCGATGGCGGCGGATCAACGGTGGGAAGCAGCGCTTCCGGCTATCAGAGCGGACTGGACTGATGCCGAAACGGCCAAATTGCAGGCGAAATTCGATAAAGACCAGGCCAAGTTTGAAAGCGAGTTGGAAGCAACCGTCAACACGGCCTGGGAGAAAGAACTACCCAAAATTCGAGTTCAGTGGACCGAAGATCAGCAGTCATAATACCGACTACCTCCCGGTATACCTTGGCCCGCCGATTTACGGCGGGCCTTTTGTTATTTCTGCCCTTCCGCCCACAGCTGCGGTGATACTGTGATGCGCCGGCCTTTCCAGGTGAGGAGGTCCTCGGACTGGAGTGATGCCAGGGTGCGGGAGAGGGTTTCCGGGCGAACGGAGATGGCCGCCGCTGTTTCCTGTTTGTTCAGTTCGCTTTCGATGGTGGGGCGGCGGCCATAGCGCACCTCCAGAAAGCGGATCAGACGCTGTCTGACGTCCATGGTGGTAAGGACGTAGAGCTGCTGGGAGAGGAAGCGCAGTTTGCCCATGATCTCACGCAGAAACTCGTCGCGGAACTCGGGGTCTTCCAGGAGGGTGATGATTCGGCGGCGCTGGATAACCGCCAGGCGGGACTGCTCGGGGGCTGCGGCGCTGACCGGGTAGGTGTGCTGTTCGAAGAGGACGATCTCGGCAAAGAGTTCTCCCGGCTCTACCAGGCGGATGGTAACCTCCCGTCCGTCGGGAGTGGTCCGAAAGAGACGGACGGTGCCGGAGAGGAGGCGGAATATCTCGGTCCCCTCTTGTCCTTCCAGAAAGAGTATGCCGCCTGAGGGAACAATGCGGGTGCTTTCGGCGGTTTCCAGTTTTGCCAGGGATTTTTTGCTCAGGCCGGTCAGAAAGTCGTTCATAGTTGATGTCCATCAAGTTTCCGATGTCGTGACAGTTGTATCCTCACGGTATGAGCATACACAAAAACATGACGCTCTTCGAGCTGACCGAACTCTACCCTGAAACGATCGACGTTCTGGTTGCTTCCGGTTTTCGCCGTATGACCGACCCGGCGTTGCGGGAGCGTTTTGGGTCTTCTATTACTGTTGAAGCGGCGGCTCACGCCCGGGGACTGGAACCAGATGAGCTGCTGGCCCGGTTTCAGGCGGTTGTGAATGGCGCAGCAGATGGGACCGACGCCGTCGTCGGCGTCGGTCCCGGACGAGCACTATCTGCAAAACGGACGATCCGGGTCATGGGGCTTGTGCCCTGCCCCATCAGGGTTCCCATGACTAACGTTCTTGACTCTTTTTCCGAAAAGTTCACCGCCGAAACGGGCATTACCGTGGACTACAACCTCCAGGCGGCCTACACCGGTACGGACTGGATGGAAGAGGACATCCCCGCCGCCCCCTCTCCCGAAGAGGTGCCGGAGATATTTCTCTCTGCCGGGTTCCGTCTCTTTTTTACAGACCCTCGCTTTTTGTCGTTACGAAAAAACGGTGCCTTTGCCGACCGCACCGGCTGGAAGGATCTCAACGAATTTGGCGTCGCCAATGGTCTTGCCGATCCGGAGGGGAAGTACTCGGTCATCGGTGTGGTTCCCGCGGTGTTCATGGTCAACCGGGACCTTTTGGGCGACCGGCCGGTGCCCCGGACGTGGCGGGAGATACTTACGCCGGAGTACGAAAACTCTCTGGCGTTGCCGGTCGGTGACTTTGATCTTTTTGACTCGTTGCTGCTGGGGGTCCGGCGCAACTTTGGTGACGCCGGAATAGAACGGCTGGCCCGGAACATGTTTCAGCAGATGCACCCGGCCCAGATGGTGGCGGGGGCAAAGCCTGGTCCGGCACAGGTAAGCACGGGCCCGGTCATTACGGTGATGCCCTACTTTTTTACCCGGACGATCACCGAGGACAGTCCTCTTATTCCCGTATGGCCTGAGGATGGGGCTCTGGCGGCTCCTATTCTTATGATCTCGCGGGCGGACCGTCCAGAAATCACCCCTCTTGTGGAAGAGGTTTCCGGTCTTTCCATGAGCCGGGTGTTGAGTCGGATGGGGCTTTTCCCGAGCACTCATCCGGAGAATGACGACTTTGACGCGGAGAAGCACATTCTGCAGTGGCCCGGTTGGGACCTCTTGCTGTCACCGGAGCTGCCGCAGTTGTTGTCCGATGCAGAGGAGCTGTTCCAGCGAGTGCTGCGGGAACGGCAGGGGGTATCATGAAACTGATTACGGTGGCGGGACCGCCCTCATGCGGGAAGACGGCGGTCATTCTGAAGACTATTGTGGAACTTCGACGTATGGGTGTTGCGGCGGGGGTGGTGAAGTTTGACTGTCTCACCACCGACGACGACGAGCGCTACGCCAGGGCGGGTATTCCCGTTCAGAAGGGGCTCTCCGGTTCTATCTGTCCGGACCATTACTTTGCAAGCAATATTGAGGAGACCTTTGCCTGGGGGCTTCAGCAGGGGGTACCTGTTCTCTTTACTGAATCGGCGGGGCTCTGTAACCGCTGTTCCCCCCACATAGTGGATGTCATGGCGGTGGCGGTGATAGACAACCTGAGCGGGATCAACACGCCCCGAAAGGTGGGGCCCATGCTGCGGACTGCCGATGTGGTGGTGATCACCAAGGGTGATGTGGTAAGTCAGGCCGAGCGGGAGGTCTTTGCCTCTCGGGTACGGCAGGCTAACAGGCGGGCGCGTATTTTACCGGTGAACGGGCTCAGCGGTCAGGGTGCTTTTGAACTGGCCCGGCTCTTGCGGGACGAGGCGCCGGAACAGGTGGGGGTCACCGGCTCCCGGTTGCGGTACCCCATGCCCAGTGCAGTCTGCAGTTACTGTCTGGGTGAGCAGCGGATTGGGGCGGAACACCAGATCGGTAATATCACGCCTCTGAACCTTACGGGGGGAGACTTGTGATGGAAAGGACCGAAAAAAACCGACCGACCACTGAGGCGGCTCTGGCCGCTCTGATGGGTGAGGAAGAATCTGGGCAGAACGTAGTTCAATCTTTGACCGTCTTACCGGGCATTGACAAATCGGGAAGGCCCGAAGGGTTTGAGAGTCTCGGTTTTGTGGCGGGTGAGGTGGTTTGCATTGTGGGGGCGACGGGCAGCGGGAAGAGCAGGTTTCTGGCGGATATCGAGTGGCTGGCTCAGGCGGACACGCCGACGGGGCGGTCGGTTCTGGTAAATGGGGAGGTGCCGGACCTGGAGGGGCGGTATGCGGGTGTGGGCAGGCTGGTAGCGCAGCTGTCTCAGAATATGAACTTTGTCATGGACGCGACGGTGGGTGAGTTTCTGGAGCTGCACGGGGAGAGTCGGGGTGTTGATGTGTCGGCGCAGCGGGCTGCGGAGATTGTGGCGGCGGCGAATGGGCTGACCGGGGAGCCGTTGTCGTTGGAGCAGCATCTGACGGAGCTCAGCGGGGGGCAGTCCCGGGCGTTGATGATTGCGGATACGGCGCTGTTGTCGAGTTCTCCGATTGTGCTGATCGATGAGATTGAGAATGCGGGGATTGACCGGCACGCGGCGGTTGAGGTGCTGAAGGGGGCGGACAAGATCGTTTTGATTGCCACGCATGATCCGTCTCTGGCGCTGTCGGCGCCGCGTCGGCTGGTGGTGGTCAACGGCGGCATAGCGGAGGTGCGGTACCGGACGGCAGCAGAGGTGGTGCTGGCTGGGCGGTTACGGACGATAGACGGGTTGCACGAGGATATGCGTAGTGCCATTCGCCGGGGTGATGGGTTGGACGGTTTTTCGGCGGATGCGAGACTGCCCGGATGACCGGCGACGGCAGTTC
>JBAYPC010000058.1:0-10145 GCA_041677905.1 Alkalispirochaeta sp.
CAGTTTGTTATCCCGACTACTGATGCCGAAGATCGAGCTCGTACCGTCGAATCATCGTTCGGCAGTGTAGAATCTTTGTAAATCGAACGCATGGCAGAGGCGCATTGCAGTCAGTCTGCCCTGCGTGTTGCCTCATCTAAAAATCTTACCATGGGTATCTGACTGCCTCATAAAGAATTCTTACCATGGTCAGTGATAAAAGAACCGGGAAAAGGTAAGTTTTGCTGGTTCTTCTCGGCGTATAATTTGAGCAACCGGGCCACAGCTTTGTCAACCAGTCGCTTCTGCTTCACGATGTGAATCTCCTTTGCTCTGCGGCGGAGCTCGTCTTTGACTTCGGATGAAACATGAGGAGATTCAAGTAAGCGCTGATAGGCAGGTTTTGGATCATCGTAGACCTTTGTTATCTTCGAACCTTCTCGATCTTTGCGTATCAGTTTCATAGAAGCATAGAAGAAGTTCAATAAGGGGCAGAGATAGAAATATACTTCCTGGAGTGCTTCGTATTCATCCTGCGTATCGAACCGGTAGTACCCGACGGTGCGTCGGATTACCATGTCATTTTTCTGCTCCACAAAACAGTTGTCGTTCTTCCGGTAAGGCCGCCCACGGGTAAACTCAAGTCCTGTTTCCTGACAGTAGTCATACAATGTGTGATTGATGAATTCCCCGCCATTGTCGCTGTCGATTCCCAGAAGGGGAAAGGGTAGGCCCGAACGAATATCGATGATCGACTCCTTGACCCACCGATGAGCGCGATTTTTATGTGGCCGTGCTTCAACCCACCCGGAGTATACGTCAGTGGCCGTCAGAGACGTACAGAACTCCCCTGCAGCGTTTCCCCCGTCGTGATGGACCCGGTCTATCTCAAAAAAGCCAGGAAGCCGCTCATCCCAACTGTAATAAGTTCTAACCGGGATCTGGTGTTTCAGCAACGATCCCGGCTTGGTGTGGCTTCGTCCTTTGATCTGCAACCGCTTGCGCTCACTCTTGAGTAAACGATCTACGGTTGCCGCACTAATCCGGCACAGCTGACTGGCAACCCGTTCGTCAATATCGAACTCCGGTTGTACCTGGAGTACTTCCATGTTCGTGCGCATGAGCACGATCAACCGCTTTCCACACTGGTAATCAAACAGCTCCCAAATCTGTTGTAAAGCAGCAAGTGTTTTTTGGTCATAGACTCGGCCACGTCCCCTGGGCCGGGGGGTACGAGGTGAACCAATTACCAGATTCACCGGTACTCCGTCGACTAGGACAGTACGTTTCTTTCCCCAGCTGTTTAACAATCCGATTGCATATTTGCGATGGTACCCTGTGGTCTGACAGAACTCGTCCAGAATTACCTTTTTCGTCTCTTTGGTAGCCTGGCGATACCGTACCGCGACCTCGTTGGTCAACGCCTTCTTTTCGTCCATTCGTAAGCCCATCCTCTCCCCTCTCGACCGGGCGATTCCGGTCTGTCGGGAGTATCGTCGATGGTAAGATTTTTAGATGAGGCATTGCCTCAGCCATGGTAAGATTTTGGATGAGTCAACGCGTGTCCTTGACACTTCAATTCCCTATCCTTACATTGCCACCTGAATAATGTACGGTGCGTCGGAAGATTATGTTCAGGAAATGACTCAAGCCGGGGATTATACCCGGCTTTTTTTATTATTCCGTTCCATAACAGGACGGCCGAACCGCGTCAACGGAGGACTAAATGAAAGTTGAACAGAACACAGTGGTAACGATTGAATACACCTTGAAAAACGATGCCGGTGATGTGCTGGACTCGTCGGATGATACCGGCGGAATGTCCTATCTCCACGGTCATCAGAACATCGTTCCCGGTCTTGAGAAAGCGCTGGACGGCAAAGATGTCGGTGAAAAGATAAACACGACAGTGAACTCCGACGAAGGATACGGAAAGCGACAGGAAGAGCTCGTTTTTAACGTTCCCCGGGACCGATTGCCCGAAGGTGAACTGGAAGTTGGTATGCAGTTCCGTGCCCAGGCCCAGGATGGGCAGGAGATGGTGGTCCATCTGGTTGATATCGGTGACGATGAGGTGACCCTGGACGGCAATCACCCTCTGGCAGGCGAAGACCTCCATTTTGACGTCACAGTGACCGATGTTCGTGGAGCCACAGAAGAAGAGATATCCCATGGTCACGTCCACGACGGGACCCATCACCATTGAGACACCATTGAGAGTTCTATAAACCCTATCGTTTCAGCAGTTGGTTGACCAGTCGGTTGAACTCGGTTGTCTCGTCGGCTACCCGCTTGATAAAGCTGTTGTCGTCGACCGTTCCAATGGCGGCGGCCATTTCGTCGGTGTTTCTGTAGGTGGCGATGCGGAAGGGATTTTCGTAGTCTTTTCGGCGACTTTGATATACCCGCCGGCTGATCTGTCTCTGAATGGCTACTGCCGTCTTCAGAAATCGGTCCCACATTTCTGTTGACGGCTTATTGTCTCCGACGACCATGCAGTAAACTGCCCAGCTGTGGTGCAGGGTGTCTTCATCGTACAACCGGTTGAGATCATCGTACCGGGAGTGGATATCCTCCCATGAGTTCAGCGTGCCGTTACGAACGGCTTCCCTTAGCTCGGTGACGCGGAAGACCGGTACCAGTTGACCTCCCAGATTTTCCCATTCCATGATCCGTTCCGGTATATCCGTCAGTTGATCAGCCAACTCGGGATAGGTCATTCCTTCTTGTCGGGCCAGATATGCGGTCAGATTTCGGGCGGCATAGTGGTGCATAATCTCTCCGAAGGCACCCCATCCCTCAACAGGCCGGACAATCAGTGTCGGCCGACGTGACTTTTCCATCCCCTGCACCAAAATCTTCGGCAAACTGTCAGGACTGTCGGAGTTCTCAGCCAGAAACTGTCGTCCTTTTTCACGCAGTTTCCTGACAGCGGGGTTTTCACCACGCTCGCCGACTACCAGTGGAACGTTGCCTGGGGTTGTTTCCCAGCGCACCTTTTCGCCGTTCAACACCGCTCCAACCCATTCTTCAAGGAGCGCCCGGGCGGCAATGACCTCCTCAATGGTGTCTGGGGCAAACGCCTCAAAGTGAATATTCTGTGTCCGATGCTTTCGGGTGTCCCGAATGTTGAATTTCCAGGCATTCCGGGCGAGGGCGTACATGTTTCGGGTCCACCAGAAAGCGGGGGTCAACTCCAGGCGCCCGGCGGTCAGATTGTTGGCTATCAGGGAAAAGGGAACAGGGATATCCATTTCAACGGGATAATCGCCTTTACTGATCATGGTGAATGAGGCAAATCGGGACGAGTGTTTCAACGTAGTACTCAACCCGGGCCAAAAGCCGCGGCCCGCTATGATTTCATTGTCGTTACTGCGACTGTTGTGGTTGGAACCGATGGTTGCCGCAGCGGCGATGTTGCTTTGACCGCCTACCAGTGCCGCTACCAGAAAGGAGTTGTTGTGGTGTTGTTCATGGGCGGGGAAGATGAGGTTGTTCAGGAGTTCACAGCACGAGACGGTGCTGTTGTCTCCCAGGAAAGAGTGGATCAACCGGGCACCGTACTTAAGGCTGCTGTTGTTTCCCATGATGAAACGGACTGCCTTGCAGCCGTAAAAAATTCTACAGCCATATCCGATGATCCCGTTTACCAGCTCTACCCCCTCACCAATCTGGGTCCGTTCCGTCTCGTCTGAGCGGATTGTCAGGTTCTTGAGTTTATTGGCACCTTTTATATAACAATGTCCGCCGATTCTGACGTCTTTTATGATCCGGGAGTTTTTGATCACACATTGTTCATCGACAACGCCGTAAAACCCCCGTCGGCTGTCGATGTGCCGCTGGGTAATATCCATTAGCCGTTCCATAAGGACTGTATCGTCCCGGTACCGAGCCCAGAGGTAGGCATCGGCGGTAGTCATACTGTCAAAGGGTGCAACGGCCCGACTTCCCGATTCGTTTATCACGTCGAGGGTAATCCGTACCGACTCGTCTTCCCCGTCTTTTACCACACCGTTTCCGAACTTGGCGTGGTTACTGACGTGCATTTCATCGATATTCGTCAGAATACACCGATCACCGATTATGTAGTGGGCGATGTAATGGACGTTGTGCATCGCCACGTGGTCACCGATATCGCAGGAGATGACGCGGCAGTTGGTGATACCCACCGGCAAGGTAAGATCGTGATGTTCGAGTACCGCGTCTTCAACGGCACCGATACGGATGAATCCGAAAAAGAAGTTGTTCAAAATCTGGTCGGGATCAAAGGGGTCACAGACGTGAATGGTCGACCAGTCACCGGCAGTGTTTCCGTTCTTTACAAGAGTTTCGATTTCATCACTTCTGAGAGAACGCCACGGCCGTGAGGAGTGGATAAATTGGCCGTCCCTGATGGTGTACTGAGATTCACCGGGGGGCAGATACTCTCGGGGGATGAAGTCGGATGTGATTGTCCGGGAAGGTAAGAGTTTAACCGTTTCCATATACCGGTATTTTTCCACAGAAAGCGAGAAGTATCCACATACTGCGGAAAATGCGTATGATCACAGTATGGCACAACTGACGAAGCGGGTGAAGGCGGGATACGGGATCGGCGACCTCGGGGGAAATCTCTTTTTTACGATGACCGGGTTTTACCTGCTCTTCTATCTGACCGACGTAGTGGGTATGGCGGCCGGTCTGGCAGGGACGGCTCTTATGGTCGGAAAAGTCTGGGACGCCGTCACCGATCCGGCGGTCGGTTTTCTGTCGGACCGAACGGACACCCGTTTCGGTAGACGCAGGCCGTGGCTCTTCATCGGAGCGTGGCTCACCCTTGGCAGTATGGTCCTGATGTTTGCCGCACCGCCTCCGGTGGTGGCCGCCTCGGCGGGTGCTCTTTTCGCCTGGATCGTTCTGGCAAACTGCCTGCTGAACACGGGATATACCTTTATCAACATTCCCTATGGCGCGATGACCCCCGATCTTACCGACGACTTTCACGAGCGGACGGTGGTCAACGGATGGCGCATGAGCTTTGCCGTTGTGGGAACCTTTGTCGGGGCCGGTCTGGTCTTGCCGCTGGTGGACGCCTTTGGAGGCGGTACGGCGGGATGGACCGGTATGGCCGGTGTAATCGGATTGATCATCGCCGGCACTACGCTGATCGTCGTATTCACCGTCCAGGAAAAGCCTCGGGGTAACGTTCCGCCGTCGGGAAATATCCTGAAATCGTACATGGAAGTGCTGGCGTTGCGTCCTTTTCAGCTGGCGATCATCCCATGGACGCTGCATATCACCGGTGTGAACATCCTGCAGGCGGCTCTGCTCTACTATTTCCGGTTTATCTACGGTGACGCCGGAGCGTTTCAGATCGCCCTGCCCATTCTTCTGGCAAGTGCCATTCTCTGTATTCCCCTGTGGGTGCGTATATCCCGGTCCATCGGAAAACGGGCGAGTTACAACATCGGGATGGGTATATTTGCCGCAAGTGTGTTGGTCTTTTTTGCCGTTGGTCACCTGGGCGGCCCCGTGATCGCCTATATCATCATGGCGGTAGCGGGCACCGGCTTTGCAACGCAGTACGTCATGCCCTTCGCCATCGTTCCCGATGTCGTTGAGTACGACTACGCCCAAAACGGGGTACGCCGAGAAGGGGTGTTCTACGGCATGTGGACCTTTCTGTCCAAAATCGGCCAGGCCGCCGGCCTCGCGTTAAACGGCATCGTTCTATCGGTTTTCGGGTATCGGGAGGCTGTCGCTGGTGTTGCCGCCCAGCAGCCCGAATCGGCGCTTATCGGCATCAGGCTTATCTCCGGCCCAATTCCGGCCCTGTTTTTCATTTTGGGCATACTGGTGCTGCGAAAGTACCCCATTACCAATGAGTACTACCGCGAGATTCAGGAAAAGATTCGCCGGATGGAAGAGTCGCCGGAGCCGAAATAGCCTAAACGCCGGCACTCGCAGGATCGGTTACAGCCGGTGTTTGTTACAGCCGGTGTTTGTTACAGCCGGTGGTAGCTACAGCCAGTGTTTGCGACGAAAAAGGAACAGCATCACCCCGGCAATAACACCCATCAGAAGGATGACGGCAGGATAGGCCCACCACCATTGAAGCTCAGGCATGTGGACGAAGTTCATTCCATAAATTCCCGCTACAAATGTCAGGGGAATAAAGATCGTTGCAATGATCGTCAGTGTCTTCATAACCTGGTTCATCCGCGCTCCGGTCACCGCCGTATGGAGAGGGACCAACCCGGCCGACTGGTCGCGACGGGTGTCAAAAATTTCGACCATCATGACCGCGTGATCCACCAGATCCTTCACGTACGGCACAAGCTCTTTGCTCCAGAGAGGTGGCGCTACCTGGCCCGCACCCCCGAGTGAGGCGCGCAGTTCCCCGTTAAGGGCACCCAGAATTCTTCTGGCCGCTACGGCGTCACTGCGGAGTCCCTGCACAGCCCGAAATACTGCAGTGTCGTCCCGACCTTCCAGAATGGTGTCCTCGATGTCTTCGATCTGTTCCAGCATTGCTGCCGGGATATGGCTCATCTGGTCCACCGCTGAATCAAGAATGAGGTACGCCAGGTACTCGGCGGGCATTTGCCGTACCCTGCCCCCGCCGGACAGAACGCGTTCCCGGACTGCACCGATCGATGAAACGCCTTTTTCTGCAAGGGTCACCACAACGCTGCCGCGACAGACGATACCGATCTGCCGCTCTTCGACGCGTCGGCTCGTTTCATTCCATTCGAGAACGGGAGTAACCGCCAACACCGTACCTTGATCGGAAAGGGATGAAACCTTCGGACGGTGCCCGGGTGTGTGTAGATCTTCCCGTTCCAGGTGATCCGTCCCCACCGCGGCCAGACACGTTGTAGATGCGGGGCCCGCCTCAATTCCGTCCACATGGAGCCATCGGACCGCTCCCGTCGGGACGGGAGGAAGAGAATCAACTTCTTTGTAGGCGATAGTTCTCTGATCGGTGACGCTGTTCTTGTTGAACTCCAGGAGCATCACGGTAGTGGGTGCATGGGGGACGTGAGGGATTTCACCGGGAGGACGAAATATACTGCGCCACTCCCGAATACGTCTTAGCGGAGCTACCATTAGACCACCTCTCCCGTTTCAACTCGGTTTCGACCGTTCCGTTTGGCCGCATACAGGGCCGTATCGGCGCATCGGAGAAGGCTCTCGGGACCGAGGCCGACATCAGGAACAACGACACAGTATCCGACACTGACGGTCACCCCTTCGATGCCGGACACCAGAGGGGTCTCTGCGATCTCCTCTCGAATACGTTCCGAAATTGCCGCGGCTCCCGTGTCGGCTGTATCGTACAGCAGAACCACAAACTCCTCTCCTCCGTACCGGGCGACAAAATCAGTCTTCCGTACGACGATTTGTTGAAATACTGCCGCCGCCGCACTCAACGCTTTATCGCCTATCACATGACCGTAGGTATCGTTGAACTTTTTGAAGTGATCCACGTCGATCATCAGCAATGCCAGAGGCTGCCCCGACCGTCGGGCACGGTACCACTCTTCCTGCAATCTGCTGTCGAAGTAGCGCCGATTGAAAAGACCTGTCAAGGCGTCCCGTATACTCAACCGTTCCAGTTCTCCATTTGCACGGGCAAGCTGGTTGTTAGCGTATTCAAGGTCCTGGTTTTTCTGCTCCAGAATCCGAGCCGTCCGCCACCGGAGTATCCCCAAAACCAGGAGCGCTGCCATCAGGCCATACCCCAGATAGGCCCACCAACGGAGATACCAGGGTGAGCGCACCCGAAGTTTCAGTGTTGCCGGAGCGGCGGCCCATACACCGTCGCTGTTGGCGGCCCACACCCGGAATTCGAACCGCCCCGACGGCAAGTTAGTATAGGTGGCCACATTGTGTGACCCCGTCTCAACCCTGATACGGTCAAAGCCGACGAGCTGGTAGGCGTACTGGTTACTCTCGACCGACTCAAAGTCAAGACCGGCAAACTCGATGTTGATGAAGGTGTCCTCCGGCGCCAGCTCGATCTCAGAACCGTTGTAACTCTGCCGATTCTGGTTTACCGATTTTTGAAAAACCCGGACATCCGTTATCTGAACCAGCGGAGGCTGTTTGTTGCGCCGGGCAACCGACGAATCAATTCGGGTGATGCCGTGACCACCCCCGAAGAGGAGTGTTCCATCGGTATCCCGAAACCGACCTACCTGGAATTCGCTTCCAAAAAGCCCGTCGTTTTCATCGAAAATCTCTAGACGGCTATCCTCGGGATCGTACACAGTCAGGCCTCGCGGTGTACCCAGCCACAGGCGTCCGTCGGCCCCTTCCAGAATAGAGACGATGGTATTGTCCGACAGACCGTCCCGTTCGGTCAGATGGCTAAACTTCCCGGTCCGGCGGTCCAGGGAATTGAGACCGCCGCTGACCGTTCCAACCCAGAACCTGTTTTGAGAGTCTTCAAAGAGGACTCGAACGGTATTGCTGGTGAGTCCATCGGGGTTGTCGATGTCATACCGGTAGACCGCAAAATCGTCGGTCTCGGGACGATACCGGTTGAGCCCACCGTTGGTCCCAACCCAGAAATCACCGTTGCTGTCTGTAAGACTGTCAAAAACCAGGTTGTTGGAGAGACTATGGGGATTACCCGGCTCGTTAATGTACTCTCTGGTTTCACCCGTCTCCGAATTCACCCGGGTTACCCCACTGTAGTACTTACCGATCCAGAGGTTTCCGTCTTTGTCCTCGGTGATGTTGGACACCACATCACCGGCGTATCCTGATTCGGGATAGATGTGTTCGCCAAAACGGAGAAACCGTTCGGTGTCCTGGTCGTATACCTGCAACCCTCCGTTACTGCCGATCCAGAGCCGGCCGCGCGAATCTTCGTAGATATCGGTAACGATATCGTTTGCCAGAGAATAGGGATCGGAAGGCAAGTGGTCGTAACCGATCCAGCGTCGACCTTCCTCGTCATACCGCACCAGACCGCTGCCGTACAGCCCCACCCAGAGCGTCCCCGTACGGTCTCGAAAGATAGCGTTTATCTTTCCCGCCGGTAGGGACGCCGGATTGTCCGAATCGTGGAAAAAAGCGCGAAAATTACGCCGCCGCGGACTGAGGTAATGGACGCCGCCGCCGTTAGTTCCTACCCAGACCATGCCGGACCGGTCTTCCAGAAGGGAGTAGACTACCGGCGACGACAGACCGTCGGGAGACACCGAGAAATCAAACTGCCGCCCGTCGGGTGTGATTGCGAAAAGCCCGCCTCCCCAGGTACCGATCCAAAGGGTACCGTCCGAGGCGGAAAGAACGGTATAGACCCGGTTGTCTGCGAAGTGGTGCTCCCGAAATGTCCCGTTTTCCACATCGACGAGTACCGCGCCGCCCAAGTGTGTGTCATCTCCCCAGGTGCCCAGCAGGAGCGTTCCCGGTTCAACCTCGGTAATCGCCATGACCGACGGCGAACTCCAGCCGAAATCTATGCGGTCAAACCGGCGCGCTTCTTCATTCCAGCGGAGCAGTCCACCCAGGGTGCCTACCCACAAAGTACCGGAAGAGTCCCGAAAGATGGCGCGCACCACATTTCCATCGACGGGAAAGCGCGTGAATGTGCCGTCGTCCTGAAGTCGATTCAACCCGTTTTGAGTTCCTACCCAGATATCACCGGACGGTCCTTCGCCGACGGCAATGACGACATCGTCGGAAAGGCTGAGAGGGTCGTCGGGATTGTGCCGAAAGGTGGTAAACCCCGGTTCTCCCAGGGCAAATCGAGCCAGACCGTTATACGTTCCTGCCCAGAGGGTGTCGGTTTTCTTCTCGTAGTAGATGGTCTGGACCAGATCGTGGGGTAGAGACGACGCATCAAAGGGGATGTTCTGATAGACCTTGAAGTTAAGACCGTCATACCGGGCGAGACCGCCCTGGGTACCGAACCAGAGAAAGCCCCGTTGATCCTGTTGTATTGATGAAACGGCGTTGTGGGGAAGTCCGTCGGCACGGCTGATCCGGTTTAACCGGGGTATCTGGTCCCCGGCAAAAAAATCCTGACCATACAAGTGCATTCCCGACGAGACGATTCCGATGATAGCGAACGCAGCTGCCGGCCAAAACCGTAAACCACCTTTTTTCATTGTCTCTAGTATAGCAAATCGACTGTGGTGTGACATTCTAGCGCAATAATAAACACCATAATG
>JBAYPC010000059.1:0-10028 GCA_041677905.1 Alkalispirochaeta sp.
ACGGCGGATCATCAAAGCTGGTCAACGCGCGAAAGCAGGGGATACCCATAATTTCGGAAGAGGAATTCCAGTCACTTCTTGGGTCTTTCGGCTGATCTGTCCAATTCAGTTGATTTTCGCTCTTGCTCCAGATGTAGCGTCGTAGTAGCATTATTTCATGCCATCAGACTTGCGCGACCAGATTGAAGAGTTTTATCTGCCCCGGCAACTTGTGGAAGCGATCCTTGCGGTCGGCGGAATACCTCGCGACAGCGAAGAGGTTGAAGTCGGCGTCGGTTTTATCGACATTGCAAACTACACGTATCTGTCCAAGTTTCTGACTCCTAAAGAAAATCAGGAAGTCCTGAACGGATTGTACACCGCATTCAACACCGTTTTGAGGCGTCACGGCGGCTACCTGAACAAGATTGAAGGGGATTCGCTCATGTTCCACTACGGCGGGCTGATCGATGCTACCGTACGTAATCTGGATGACGTGGAAGAGATCCGGCGCTACATCAGTCGGGAACTGTTTATCACCAGTGTGGAAATGCAGCGGGTAAGTGTTCTCTTCAACGATGCCGATTCCCGGTTCCTTGATGATGGGGCAACCGACGCAGATCGGGACGCTCTTGAACGCGCCCTGGCAATCATCAAGCGAATCAGAAATGACGACGCCGTTTCGAATTCCATGTCGGCCATGTTTCAGATCCGTATTCGGATCGGCGCCAACCTGGGTGAGGTGACCATCGGGAACTTTGGTCCCGAAGGGGCCCGGCAGTGGGATGTCATCGGAATGCCCGTCATCGATGCAAAACGAATGGAAACAACCGCACCCATAGGGGGCTTGCGGATTTCCCGCAGGTACTACGAAATGCTTGTGGAACAGGGTGTTACTGAGGAGTACTACGAACGGTTTCGCCGTGAGGCCGCTGCTCTTGGGGGCCGGTACAAGAACATCACCAGGGACGAGCTGTTCTCCATACGGCCGGTTGTGATCCGGGAAAAAGGCGGTGCTACCTACGAAACGTGCAGTATCCAGGTCAATCCGGGTCTTCCCGAGCAAATCGGACGTCAGGTTAAAGCGTTACTTGGGCAAGTACCCCATGGTGCGCAGATAATCGTTGATTTTGTGCAGTACTACCGGGGCAACAGGTACGTTATCGACGCTATAGAGGAAGTACTGGCCGAAGCGGGTGTAACGATACGAAAACTGGAAATTTTTGAACAGATGTACCCGAATCGGGCGGCCAGGCTGGTTCAAGAGAAAGGCGGCAGAAAAGAGGCGGAGCGCCATCTGGGAGGGAGGTACAGTCTTTTTGACCTGATGGTAAAACTGGGGAAGTACCAGGACCTGATTAACCGGACCGGCAACGGTGAGATGGCACAGATACCTTTTGCCGACTACGAGCAGTACGTCCGAAACGGGTTTAAACAACATGTATCGGTGTACGACGGGAAAAAGTCTGAAATTGCCCAACGCGCCCATTTTCACAACGTCGTCTTTCCCATGGTTTTCCTGGCGCTGAATGCCTGTATTCTCGACTTCCAGTACGGTCGGGAAGATATTGAAGTCCTGACCGGTTAAGGTCTCCGGCTGAAGAACTCGCGGAGGGATGGGACTATCAGGCGGCCGCCTAGGTGGGCTCCGATGATATTCCGCGCCGGCGGGCCCAGCTCCAGTTCAGCCAGGGCTCCCATGCAGTATATCGGCGGGCCTTCTCGGTTGTTTGGGGCCGCACTGTCAGAGCCGACGGACCGCCACCGCAGACTGGAATCCACCGCCGGAAACCCTTTGCTTCCACGGGCAAGGTCCCAGGTTGTGGCAAGTCTGTCAATCAGCGCTTCAGCCGGTGGGCCCGAACCAAAACCGGTCGCAAGTACAACGTAGTCGTACCGGCCGGTGAACTCCTTGCCGTGAAGTACGATCTGACCGTTTTTTGAGGCGACCAAATCTACCGTGTCTCGAATTACACGCATCGTTCCGGCGGAAACTGCCTTTTCCCGTCGCGCGGCGATATCTGAGGGTACGCTGCCTACGCGGCGACTTTTCAAGATAAGCTCTCGTCGTTTGTCCAGGTCGGTAATCTGCAGAAAATCCCCCCGGCACCGTGGCCCGATAAAGCAGGGATCACTGTCAAATTGTTGCGTTTCCGGTTCAGTACGACACCACATGTCGGGGGTAACGCCCCTCGAAGCGAGGGTGAGAGCAAGGTGAGTGCCGCCAATTCCCCCTCCAATTACCGCTACCGACCGGGCCTTACTGAGAAGGGCCGGTGAAAAACGGGGGTCATAGATGTGGATGATCCGTTCTTTTATGGAGTCTTTGACATCTGCAAGCACATCTGCAAACGGTGCTGGAATATTCAGCGCAGGCTGCCCCGGTGCAAGAACTACTACCGATGCCGCTATGTACCTATTGCTGCCGTCCGGCCGACGAACGGTCACGAGGGTTTCCGGTCTGCGTCGGCCGTTACGAGGACGCCGGACGATATCGACCACGGAACCGGTGATGTGTCTACGACGAATCGGGGCATTTTTCAGTTCTTCCTCGGCGTGGCGGTTAAACAGGGTCAAAGAGGGCCGGTGGTACGGTGGTATAAAAGGTCTGGGGAAGGTACCCGCCTCGGCAAAACGTCGCAAACTAGGGAAAAAGGGGTGCAGCCCGTGACTTGCCGGCGACCGTAGATAGGTCATGGTGGTATTTCCAGTACGTTCCTTCCAGAGAGCCAGCGGCTCCGACGAAGGATCTACCGTCAGAATCTGCAGCTCCCGTAAAAACGGGTCCGCCCCGATACGGATACACATATGGGCACCGTGGATACCGGTGCCAACCACAACAATGTCGGTCGTTTCTTCGTTGAAATGCTCTGCCATCAGTCCTTTTTCTTGATGGAACTGCCGAATTCCTGCCATGCGCTGTCAACTTGCTTCTTGCTGTAGCCCCTTTTTGGAGAATCAGCCGTTCCTCCAGGTCCTCGATCGGTCCGCGCAGTTTTGTTTGACCGTGCAGAACCGGTGGACCGCGTAGATCTTGTCCGTTCTGTGGATCGGCTGGTACCTCGGCGAGCCGGTTCTTCCGACGACGATGTTTTTGCAGCCAGGGCCTCCCGGTACGTCGATCGAAGGCTCCGTTCCTGCGCGCGGACGGCTGCATGGCTTATGTACCGCCCGCGAAAACTCTCATACCGACCGGTGATCCGTATCCAAATTCGCCGCCAGATCGGCAGACGCTCAAAAGCGGTTTCGAAGAGCTCCAGCAGTCGAAGGTTAAACCACTCATGCAGAGGGAGAGGTTTCAACGTCTCCGGATCGAAATAGACGGCCAACCGCTGTTTCAGTTCGACCACGTCCTTTACAAGCTTGTTCTGTTTGACGTGGAGAATTGTACCCTCCGCAAGAACGGCCGGTTTTTCAATCATCGTAGCAAGTAACGGAGTCTGCTTCCTGATGTACTCCAGAATGGCGTGGTCAAAACTGTCCAGATCGACAAACGTCGTATCACCGGAAGATATCCCGCTTCGAAGTTGGGATTCCATCTGTGAAATAAAATATGGTTTCAGGTCAGTTTCAGCCTGGCGGAAATGGGCGAGAAACACCGTAAAAATCCGGTCCCGGTGTATGTACGTGCCGTCCAGGTTGACAATCTTGGGAAGGCTGTTTTTTACGCGGGCGTGGACGTTTTTTTTGTAAAATTCCTCACGGAAAGAGTCGATTTCGGAACCGTATTTTTCGGTAAGCCCGTCGATTGTATGAGTGAGCTGCTCTTGAATCATCCACCCGTCAGGAGCTTCCTTTACCGCCATGACGATGGCTTCCATATCTACCCGTCGGTTTTCGGCTTCCTGTTTTTTCTGTTCTGCTTCGGCCAACTGAGACTCAAGCAGCCGTTTAAGAAGCCATGCGGCGTGAAAGAAATTCTCATCGACCCGGACGTCCCGTATTGCCTTGATTTCTTTGCGCTTTTCGACGATCTTCCGTGTGACCGCCAGCCATACCTGAGGATCCTTGTCGTTGACCTGTTTTTTGAGGGCGATAAGGCTCGTATCCAGATATCGGGCAAGAAGTTCCAGCAACGTTGTACTGGTCAGGTAGTATCTGAGTTTCAGCATTGAGACGGTAATACAGGGGCGCAGGTTTCCCCGGGTAATCAACAGACGATCGTTGTCGATACTCTCAATGGCCAACGGCGTTTCAGGATTGTCTGGATTCGTGTACTCTTTTGCCAGTTTGTCGGAGGGGATATAAATCAGTTCTTTAGTTGGAAAGTTCTCAAAAGCGTCCGTTATGACCGAATACAGTGGGAGCGAATTGGCAACAGACTCGTACAGATCGTTGAAGTACTCGTCCAGCAACTCGGAAACGAAACGCCTGCTGAAACGATCAGTCAGAATGATCGCGTCCCGGGTCCGCTGGCCCTCATGTACTCTGGTACGGATTAACCCGTATCCGTCGGTCCGGAGTTTGGTCATCAGAGAGTTGACATCCGAGGCGGTGGCGCCGTCTCCACGGTCAAGCACGGCGACAAACCGGTTGTACGGTATTCGTTCCTGCCAGCTCTGGCAGAGCTTGTGAAACGCGTCACGTTCACCCGGAGAAAAATTACCGGTTTGTGACAGGAGTTCTTCTCGTTGTTTCGTATCGTACGTCACAAATTCTGGTTGCATATCGTCCTTCTCGTAATATATCAATTTCTGCGACACAGGTGTATCCCAGTTTCAATTTTATCAATTTTACACTATAAGAGAGTACAAACACATGAGATTTGCATCATCACACACGAAAGCAATTGATTTCAGCAATGAGAGCCTTGGTAGTTTATACAACCGGGTTCCTGTGCGTCCGCTTACCGATCACGACCGGATTGTTGTCTTTAGCGATCTTCATATGGGTAACGGATCCCGGTCGGATGATTTTGTGTACAACGCCGAGATGTTCCGGCACGTTCTGAACCGTTATTATGCACCCCGTTCATACCACCTGATTCTCAACGGGGACGTGGAGGATCTTCAACGGTACCCGATGCGAAAGATCGTCCGCCGCTGGCCCGGGATATACGACGCCTTCGCCGAAATGGCCGGTTCCGGAGGGTTAACCAGAATTGTGGGTAATCACGATCTCGAACTGCTGGAAGGCGGTCCGGGAGTCTCTGCACTTGCCCTGTATGGACAGCAGGAATGGCCTGATATCTTTATCTCTCCCATCGAGGAAGGGTTGCGATTGCAGCACCAAAGCGGTGAGCTGTTTGTTTTCCATGGTCATCAGACGTCCCGCCGGTATGAAAAACACAATAAGAAGATCCGGTTGGCCATTCGGTATCTGGCCAGACCTCTGTTTATCGGCAGTCCAACCGTGGCGGCCAACAGTAAGAAGCAGTTCAGGATTGAACGCCGGAGCTACCAGTTTGCTACGACCCGAAAGATCCTGGCTATCATCGGCCATACCCACCGTCCGCTCTTTGAATCGATGTCGAAAAACGATTCCATTCAGTTTGAAATTGAAAGGCTGTGCCGGGAGTATCCCGGCAGCAGCACGCAGGAGAAGATCAAACAGCGCATCGACATTCTGAAAGAAGAACTGGAGGCCCTCAACACCGAGATGTTAGAGGATTCCGACAGTTCCAGTCTCTACCAGGAATACCTCCTCGTTCCGAGCCTGTTCAACTCCGGGGGCGTCCTTGGAAAACGGGGAATGACCAATCTGGAAATTGAAGACGGGAAAATTCGACTGGTCTACTGGTATGACGAATCGATCAAGGACAAACGCCTTCAGTACCGGATGGGCGAACGTGAACGCCTTGGGGACACCAGTTTTTGTCGGATGGTCATCGACGAAGAGAATCTTGACTACGTCTTCAGTCGGATTCGCCTGCTTGCGTAGTTTCGCCTATCTTTCCGTCGTGCTAAGATGGTCCGATGAATTTGAACACCATGCGGCGACGCTTTGCCGAAGTCGCCATTACCGGTCTGAATCTGCAGCAGGGACAGTGTCTGGCGATTAAGATGAAGCCGGAACAGATGGACGTGGCCGCCGTAATTGCCGATGAGGCTTACCGGCGTGGTGCGGCCTATGTCGACATCTGGCCCGAACCGGAACGGTTTCTCCGCAGCCGCCTGGACCACGCATACGGGGAGAGTCTGGACTACGTCCCGGAATACCGGGCAACACGAAACGCGGAGCTCCTACGGGACCGTTGGGCGTTGCTCTCCCTGAAGAGCCCTGTTGATCCGACGGTTTTGGACGGTGTAGATGCCGGGCGGGCGGGCAGGGTCAACCGCGCGGTCAGTACCGTTGATGCGCCGCTGCGACGGGGTCTCGGCGCCAATGAAACGCAGTGGTTGGTCATGCCACCTCCGGCACCGGCGTGGGCCGCCCGGGTTATGGGGGTGAAAGATAAAGACGCAGCACTTCACGCACTCTGGGACGCCATGGCGCCGATTCTCAGGCTCGACAGGGACGATCCGGGGGCGTTCTGGGTAGAGCGCCGCGCCGAACTTCAAACGAGGGCGTCCACTCTGACTGATATGGGCATTCGGGAACTTCGTTTCGTAGATGAAGGTACGGATTTACGAGTTCCGTTACACAAGAAGGCCCTTTGGCACGGAGGTGGGTCTGTTACACCGAAGGGTGTGGCGTTTTCGCCGAATATACCTACTGAAGAGGTCTACACTGCGCCGTATGCACCGGGAGTGACGGGACGTGTTACCATCACTCGACCCGTACGCGTCCTGGGTGGGTTGGTAGAGGAGGGGTGGTTCCAGTTTGAGGACGGCAAGGTCACCGACTTCGGCGCTGCCGCCGGGAGAGATCTCGTAGAGGCGTTTCTCTCAGTCGATCCGGGCAGCCTGTCCATGGGCGAAATTGCGCTGGTAGACGTGGAATCACCCATTTTTCAGTCGGGTCTGGTATTCGAAAATATCCTTCTCGATGAAAATGCAGCGTGTCACTTTGCCCTTGGTTCCGCCTATGTCACCTGTATTTCCGGCGGCAGCGACATGTCGGACAGTGAGCTGGACTCAGTCGGGGCCAACCGGAGCAGACAGCATCTCGATTTCATGATCGGAAGCGACGATATCGATGTAACCGGTATCACCTACGGCGGTTCCAGCGTGGACGTAATCAAAAACGGACGATTCGTCCTGTGACGCTTCTCACCACCTGATGGGTATCGCCTGATGGGCACGGAAGGACAGATAAGAGTCGCCTTTGTTGGTCTTGGCAGAATTGCCTCACTGCTTGAGGACGATCCCCTCAGAGAAAAGCCGGCTACCCACGCAGGGGCTGCCGCCGCAAACGAACGGTGTACTATTGCCGGGGGGACAGACACAGATAACCGGCGGCGGGAACTCTTTCGTGATCGTTGGAACACCGCCGTGTTTCCATCGGCTTCGGAGATGATCCAGGAGACCCGGCCCGGCATTGTGGTGATCGCCACCCATCCTGACAGCCACCTCCACTATCTTCAGGTAGCCCGTAAATTCAACGTTCCCGTGGTAATATGCGAAAAACCGATCGCCCACCGTTACAGGGCCGCTCGAATCATGGCCGCAATCGAGGCCGCCGGTGGAATTCGAGTGGTAGCAAACCATGAGCGACGTTTTTCAAAAGACTATATCCTGACCCGGGACGCCGTTGCAGACGGCCGGTTTGGTGCGCTCGTCGCCGTACAGGGGCGTCTTTTTTTCGGATTTTCCGGACGGCACGACAGAGTTTTTCTTCACGACGGTACCCATATGGTCGACGCCGTACATTTTCTGACCGGAGACACGGTGGATCTTCGTCGAAAAATCGGTACGTACCGCACCACTCAATCTTCCGTCTTTCTCCACGGCAGGACAAGAGCCAAACGGGTGCCGGTGGTGCTGGAAGTGGGGGCCCGTCGGCGGTATCTGCATTTTGAGATCGTTCTTTCTTTTGAAGACGGGGAAATCAGGGTTGGTAACGGCGTCTTTCAGTGGTATCGAGGGGCTCCAAGTCCACATTACAGTTCCTACCGATCATTGACGCCGCTGCATCGATTCCCCCCTCGTCCCAGCGGCTACTTTTCGGGTATGCTCTCCGAGGCTGTCCGACTTTTTGACAATCCTGAGGCGCTCTCTCGATCAAGTCTGCAGGACGGTCTGTCGGTCATGCGGGTAATCCGAAAGGCGGGACTCCTATGGTAGATCAAATTGTACATATGCTCTGGGAACGACCGGCCCGTATCGTAATTTTGTCGTTCTTGGTAGTTGCCCTGGCCGGCGCCGGTTTCCTGATGCTGCCCGGAGCTACAACCGGGGAAACTCTCTCCTTCTCCGACGCCTTCTTTACGGCGACTTCCGCAGTTTGCGTGACCGGGCTTATCGTCGTCGACACCCCCGTCTTTTTTTCTCTTTTCGGACATATCATCATTTTGACACTTATCCAGATCGGTGGGTTGGGCATTATGGCGTTTTCACTGGCTGTGGTATTCCTTACCCGCAAGCGCCTCTCCGTAGGAGAAGTTGAACTTCTGTCGTATATGTTGAACGAAGAGGACCGATCGACGCTTCGGCGTCAGCTGGTGAGTGTTATTCTGTTCACTTTCTCTATTGAACTGATCGGTATGGTTCTTCTGATTGCCCCGATGGCCCGTTCCGGTGCAGGAAATCCGGTGTGGCTTGCGCTGTTTCACGCGGTGTCCGCTTTCTGTAACGCCGGGTTTTCCCTGTTTTCGGACAGTCTGATGGGTTTTTCCGGTGATCTCACCGTGAATTTCACGATTTCCGGGTTGATCATCGCCGGGGGAATCGGATTTCTGACGCTGACGGTCCTGCGAGATGACCTGGTCAAGGTGGTCCGGTATCTGCGCCCCTCCCGGGGACGGGCAGATACACCGCTGCTTTTTCGCCGACGTCCCGAATTCCGGTACCTTCGCTCGGAATTTGCCGTTATTTCGCTTCGAGGAGCGGCCATTCTCCTCCTCTCCGGGTTTTTGTTGGTGTACCTGTTGGAAAGCAACGGTGTACTTCAGGACGTCAATCTTGGGGAAAAGTACCTTCAGGCGTTCTTTCAGTCCGTCACCCTCCGGACCGCCGGTTTCAACACGGCAGATATCTCTCTTCTTCGGCCTGCGACGTTGCTGGTCATGATCCCTTTTATGTTTATTGGAGCCGCCTCAGGCGGCACCGCCGGGGGTGTTAAACTCGGTACCGTTGCCGTGATCTGGGCTGATATCAGACGGTTTGTTCGGGGCAGTGATGATGCGGTGCTTCTCTACCGGCGGGTTCCCCGCCGAACGGTTTCCGAGGCTTATGTACTGGTGGTCGGCGGTGTGATCATCGTCTTTCTCGCCGGGGTCATCATGACCATGTTAGAAGAGTTCTCTCTGGAAGTCCTGCTGTTCGAAATTGTGTCCGCTTTGGGCACGGTCGGACTTTCTGCGGGGATTACAGCGGACTTGAGTGGTCTGGGGAAATGGCTTCTCGTGGTGCTGATGTTTTTGGGACGGTTGGGTCCGCTGACACTGGTGGTGGCGCTGCGCCCCCGTTCGACCGGAGGTGAGGCCAAGTATCCCGATGGAGTAATTCCTGTTGGATAAGGAGGCGGTATGAGCAAGAAAGTAGTGGTGCTCGGTCTTGGAACATTCGGGCAGTTTCTCTGCCGTTCGCTTAAGCGTGCCGGAGCAGAAGTGGTGGCCGTCGATACCGTAAAGGACGGAGTTGAATCCATGAAGGACGTAGTTGATCGGGTCCTCCACGGCGACGCTACCGATCCGGCAGTGCTGCGTCGCGCCGATGTTGTTGACGCCGACGCGGTGATTGTCGCTATTGGCGAACACACCGAAGGGAGCTTCATTACCACGCTGAACTTACAGGAACTCGGTGTCGAGGTGATTTATGCCCGGGCAGTCAGCGATGTACACCGCAAAATACTGGAAAAACTGGGAGTGACCCGGATTATCAACCCCGAATCACAGTCGGCGGAACGGCTGGCCGGGGAATTGGTACAGGGAGGCCTGGAAAGCCTTGCCACCCTGGAGGACGCCTATCAGTTCGTTGCGATCAACCCGCCGGAACCGATACAGGGAA
>JBAYPC010000060.1:0-10020 GCA_041677905.1 Alkalispirochaeta sp.
CTTTCTTTCCGGTCTCCCGTGCCACCCACTGGCCCGTTGGCCCCTGCCCGTTGACCCCGCCCAGGCTATCCCCAGGCGGCGCGAGGGGAAACATACCTGATCATACCCTCTCGCGTCAACTGGATTTCACGAAAAAAGAGAAATCTTTTTATGATACACTTCTGCCATGAATTTTGTAAAAGAACGAGTAGAAAATTTACGGGAGTGGATGGCAACACAAGATGTTGATGCCGTAATTGTACCGTCCGCCGATCCCCATCAAAGCGAGTACCCGCCGGAACACCACCGTACCCGCGCGTGGATCAGCGGGTTTGCCGGGTCTGCAGGTACGGTCGTCATTACCAATGATACAGCCGGCCTCTGGACCGATTCTCGGTACTTTCTCGAAGCAGAACGGATCGTCTCGACGACTGGATTCCAGCTCTTTCGGCTGCATACTACCGGAACACCCAATCACGTGGACTGGATAACCGATACCGTACCGGAAAACGGCACCATTGCGGTGGATATGCGCACCGTTACCGTACAGGACGTACGGGAACTTCACCGCGCCGGCCGCCGCAAAAAAATCAACGTGACCGATGCAGGTGATCTTTTCGACACGATCTGGAAAAAGCGTCCCTCTCTTCCGGATTCACCGCTCTACCTGTTACCGGCGGAAACAGCAGGAGAAGGTGCAACCGAGAAGATCACTCGGATTCGTCGGACGATGAAGGAACACGGCGCAGCAACCCATGTAGTGGGAACCCTTGACGACATCGCCTGGATACTGAATCTCCGTGGAAGCGATGTGCCCTACAACCCCGTTTTTCTGGCCTACCTGATTATCTCCAATGACGGCACAACGCTGTACACCGACAGCACCCGTGTTTCGGGTGAGATCCGTGAGTACCTTGCATCTCTCGGCGTGGCTATTCGGGAGTACCAGTCGTTTTTTGCAGATATCCCGTCACTTTCAGGACCAACGCTGATAGACCCCCAGCGACTCAGTGAGGCGGTTGCTTCGACCTGGAGTGAAGATTCAAGAGTTGAGGCGGTCCAACCGTCAACAGCAATGAAAGCCCGGAAGAACGAAACTGAGTTGAACGCTCTCCGCCAGGCTATGCGAGCCGACGGCGCGGCTATGGTCAAGTTTCTCCGCTGGTTTGATGAACGCGTTTCTGGTGAAGCGGGAGCAGGAGAAAATCGAATCGACGAACTCTCTGCGGCAGCCCGGCTTCGTGAGTTTCGTCGGCAGATACCCGACTACATCGGGGACAGCTTCAACTACATATCGGGGTTTAACGGTAACGGCGCAATCGTGCATTACTCTGCCGACGAAGAGAGCAACGCCGACATTATCGCACCGGGGGTTTTCCTGATCGACTCAGGAGGACAGTACCGAAACGGCACGACGGATATCACCAGGACCATTCCCGTAGGAACGGCTCCCGCCAAGGCGATCCGGGATTTCACTTTGGTACTTAAGGGGATGATCGCCCTTGCAACCGCGGTATTCCCCACCGGAACCTCGGGACGGGACATCGATGCCATTGCCAGAACACCTCTCTGGAAAGAGCACCTGAACTACGGCCACGGAACGGGTCACGGCGTGGGATTTTGCCTGAATGTCCATGAAGGGCCCCAGCGTATAGCCCCTGCGGCCCAGGACTGGCCCCTTGAACCGGGGATGGTCGTATCGGATGAACCGGGGCTGTACCGCCGGGACCGTTGGGGTATCCGGATTGAAAACCTCTTGACGGTGATACCGGCTCGGCCGCCTTCGAACTCCGGTGACGGTGCCCTCCGGAATGACTTCGGTACATTTCTGGCATTCGAAACGCTGACCCTCGCACCCATAGACCGGCGGATGATCGACACCGAACTTCTGTCGGCGGCGGAACGGCAATGGCTGAACGACTACCACCGACGGGTTCGGTCGGAACTGACCGACTTGTTAGGGGACCCGGCAGACCGGCAATGGCTTAAAAATGCCACCGAGGCGGTCTGATCTACTGCCGACTGATCTACTGCCGACTGATCGACTTAATGGGGCAAAATGATCGTATGAATGGTGACGTCCAGCTCCTGAGCGCGTTCAAAGACCTGCTCTCGAGTCACACTACCCCGCGGCCGGGGATGGGGCGGGGCGTCACCAATCAAAATTACCACGCGGTCTTCGGCGGCCCAGGTAAAGCCTTCTACCGACGCCCAGAGTGCCTCGTACACCGCTTCGGGAATGTCTTTCCCCCCGGCCACCCGGATGCGGTTCAGCCTGTCCTGAACCAGGTTCCACGTCTCGACAAAATCGTATTTTCGAACCAGGTACTCTTCGAGATAGTCCCGGTAGAGAAGAAACCCGATACGGACCGATTCATATCCTGCGACAAGGGGCTGCAGCGTCTTGACCAGGTTGTCCCGAAGGACGGGCATATCGTCGTGCATACTCTGGGTCGTATCCAGAGCCAAAACAAGCTCCAGCGTTTTTCCGTCACCAGGCAAGAGTTCTGCAATCCGGTTGAGCGTGTCCTCAGGCCCTTCTGAGAAGAGGGCTTCCCCGTCGTTTTCACGGGCTATATCAGAAAACGCGTCAACGGTATCGGGCATGTAGTTGCCTTCAGGAGGTCCCGGTCGCGGCACTTGCTGCACCCGCACCACAAAGGGGTTGTCCCGGAATGCACCGCGATAATCGGCAAAAGGTTCTGAAAACGCACGGATACTCAGGTATGTTCCGTCCAGTACCATTACCTCACCGTGACGGGAATGGGGGTATCCAAACTCAAGGATATAGGGAATGAAAATCCGAAAAGCCCGCCCGAATTCTTCATCGTCTTCAGGGGTGCTGTCCACTAAAAAATAGTGCTCACCCTGGGGCAGAAACTCTCCGTCCAGTATTCTCTGTTCATCACCGTTAGCCGGGTGATACTCGGTGGTACGATAGGCAAAGGTCGCGACGTTCCGCTCCGGTGGTTCCGTGGATTCGGTAATAAGGACCGACTCCATTCCCGGCTTTTTGCGGATCCAGAGGTAGTAGCCCCCTTCAATGGACTGGTCTATTCGCAGATCTTCCGGTGTGATTTCAAGGTCTTGAGAGACGGCAGTTTCAGTTTCCTGTGGTACAACTTGGGCCACGAGGAAAGAAGCACCCGCCGTCATGAAACATATGGCGGCGATCAAAAGGACCACCCAGACCGGTGCCGGCCGGCGGCCCGGCGCAATACGTTTCATCTCTGTTACCATAAGAACACCTCATCCGAGGTATCGGCAGAAAAGGAGCCCCTTTTAAGGGTTACGGCGACCGGGGATAGAGGCTCACTCTACTGTCACGCTCTTGGCCAGGTTCCGCGGCTGGTCCACGTTACAGCCCCGTTCAATAGCGCAGAAGTAGGCAAACATCTGGGTCGGGACGGTCATGAGAAAGGGGTACATGTACTCACCGGCTTTAGGCACGTAGAGAACGTCATCGGCGATCCGGGCTACCTCCACATCGCCTTCTACCGCCAGGGCGATAACCGGACCGCGCCGGGCTTTCACCTCTTTCATGTTGTTGATCACCTTGTCACGCAGCTTGTCATCGGGAACAAAGAAAAAAGACGGTGTATCTTCGTTGATCAGCGCTATGGGACCGTGTTTGATCTCAGCAGCGCTGTACCCTTCGGCGTGGATATAACTCACTTCTTTTAACTTTAACGCCGCTTCCAGGGCAACCGGATAGTTTATACCCCGGCCGAGAAACAGAAAGTTCTCACAATGCGAGTACTTTCGCGCAAGAGCCTGAATGGGCGTGACATCTTCAAGGATACGCGCTATCTGCTGGGGTACCGCTTCCAGGTCTTCGATAAACTGCAGCCCCTGTTCGTAGGACATGTCTCGCATTCGGGCCATTATCAGGCCAAAGAGGTAGAACGCCGTCAGCTGACTGGTAAACGCCTTGGTTGACGCGACGGCGATTTCGGGACCGGAGTGGATGTACACCCCACCGTCGGACTCTCTGGGAATGGTTGACCCGACAACGTTGCAGATGCCCAGAACCCGGCCGCCCTTTCGCTGAACTTCCCGCATGGCGTAGAGGGTATCTGCCGTTTCTCCGGACTGACTGACGGCAAAGTAGAGGCTTTTTCGTTCAACCACAGGATTACGGTACCGCAGCTCACTGGCAAGTTCGGCGTGTGCCGGCAGCCGGGAAAGCGATTCAAGGACATAGGCGGCCACCATACCAGCGTGGTAGCTGGTCCCGGCGGCGAGTATCTTGACTCGGTTCAGCTCAAGAAGCTCACCGTTGGAGAGGTTCAACCCACCTAAGTGGCCGGTAGCATGCTCGTGGTCGATACGCCCCTGCATTGCCCGACGAATGGACTCAACCTGTTCGTAGATCTCTTTCTCCATGAAGTGGGCAAAGCCGGCCTTCTCAATTTCTTCCAGCTCCCAGTTTATGGTATCAATCTGCTTCTGAATCTCGTTGTTTCTCCGGTCCGTCGTGGCGTACCCGTCGGGGGTGACCGACACCACTTCGCCGTCTTCTATGTAGACGACCTGTTTGGTGTGGGCGACAATCGCCGTGACGTCGCTTGCAAGGAACATCTCACCGTCGCCGATACCGAGAACCAGGGGAGAACCGTTCCGTGCCCCGACCAGCCGCCCCGGTTCATCCACGTGCATCGCCACGATACCATAGGTGCCCTTCAAAAGACCTACCGTTTCTTTAACGGCATCCTCCAGATCACCGTTGTAAAACTCAGCCACAAGATGGGCAACCACCTCGGAGTCAGTTTCCGAAACAAATACATGACCGTCCGCTTCCAGGCGGTCTTTCAAGGCAACGTAGTTCTCAATAATCCCGTTGTGGACGATAGTGACCCTGCCCGTTTGATCGAGGTGAGGGTGGGCGTTAACGTCAGTGACGCCCCCATGGGTGGCCCAGCGGGTGTGTCCGATCCCGATGTTTCCGGGAAACGCGTCTGGGACGTGGGCCCGTAGATTTTTAATTTTGCCGGCTTTCTTTATCAGATGCAGGGCACCCTGATGCTCTACACATATCCCGGCTGAGTCGTACCCCCGGTATTCAAGACGCTTCAGTCCTTCTATCAGGATTGGTGTCGCAGGACGGGGGCCACAGTATCCGATAATTCCACACATACGGCGCTATAGTTCCTCCAGGCTGGCCAGTTTCACCAACCGTTTCTTATCGCGCAAACGTATCGCATTTCCGTCAATTCCACAGATTCCGGCCCGATCAAATCCGTAGAGTACTTCTGATACCCGTTCCTGCGGTGACTCCAGTTCCAGTGCAATACCGGCAACCGTACGGTCAAAGGTGAGACTTGTTTCACCACCTTCCCGCTCCTGAAAACGGTTGTACAGGTTCAATGCGATCATACTGCGTTCGTTCTGCCTGACCAGTTGCTGAATCTGGTTGTTTGCGTTCTGCAGCCGTTTAGACAGTTTGTCGATGATGTTCATGGCAATTTTGGTGTTCTTGCCGATCATCGCCTCAAAACCCTGCCGGTCAAAGGCTAGTATTTCCACCGTGCCCGATGCCACCACCGTCGCGGTACGCACAATGTTAGAGACAATTGCCATTTCTCCGAAGAAGTCTCCCTTAGTAAGCTCTGCCAGTTGGTGGTCCCGGTTGTCAATTCTCTTGGTGATGCGAACCGTTCCGGACTGGATAATGTACATCTTGTCACCAGGCTGACCTTCTTCAAAGATCACCGTTCCGTCGCTGACCGTCTGACCGTATTTGTCAAACAGGGGGTTTTCCGCCATGACTTTTCCTCCGGTTAACCGATTTATTTCAGCATTGCAGATTATTACCACTTTCGACAAGCGTTTCGACAAGCGTTAACACCCGTTTGCCCGTATGGACGGGTAACAAGGAGTCTCTATGAAATTTTCTCGTCCCGCTCAGACTCTAGGCGTGGTCCTGGCGGGGGTGCTTTTAACCGGCATGGCCGGCGGGTGCGGGCCTCAGCTGCACCTGCCGAACATGATTCAGGGAGACTGGCACCCTCCGGTGCTCTCCGCCGTTACCGCCCGGTCGGCCAATACCATCGCCCTGGAGTTCGACGAACCGGTGACACTGACGCAGCTCACCATCGACCCGGAAGTGGAAATCAGAGAATCTCGCTGGCAGAACGGGGCACTGGAGGTGGAAGGTGTCACACCGTTTACCGCAGGGGTCGAGTACTGGCTGGATTTATGGGTTGAAGACGGCGCCGGAAATGTATCGTCAATACTGGCTGCGGTGTACGGTCTCAACGAGTCGCTTCCGGAAATACAGATCAGTGAGTTTGTCTGTGAAGGCTCTTCTTCTCACCCGGACTGGGTGGAGCTGGAACTCCTGAGCGACGGGAATATCGGCGGTCTCTGTCTGTACGAGGGAAGTCCCGGCATCTGGGACAGCCGCAAAACCTTGCCGGCAGTTGATCTTCCGGCGGGTGCTTTCATTGTTGTCCATTTCAAGCCTGAGGTTATTCCGGCAGAATGTGACGAGCTGGTTCTCCCTTCCGAAAGCGGCGGTAAGGACGCCCATCCCAATGCGTGGGATTTTTGGGTAAACGGCGGAGACGGTATACCCAACAGCACCGGAGCTCTCACCGTCACGGCGTATCCAGATGGTCCAATTCTGGATGCCGTCCTGTACACAACCAAACGGTACGATCCAAACGATCCAAAGCTAGGATTCGGCCTGGCTTCACAGCTTGAGATATTTCAGGACGTTGTGGAACGGGGTGGATGGACTATTGCGGGAGAGTCGGTCATCCCTGAGGATGGACTAAACCCGGAAGACAGTACCGCTACCCGTTCGATATGCCGTGATCCCGGACAGCCCGACACAGACAGTGCGGCAGACTGGCATATAACACCGACCAGCGGCGCCAGCCCGGGGTACGTGAATACCACTGAGCGGTACCAACCGTAACGCGCGTGGGTCAACAGCGGCGGAACGTGTTGCGGACGGTAGCGACGAACCGTAGCGGCGGGCGGTGCTACGCAGAAGTCCTGCCGGTGTCATTTCAGAACTGGTGACACAAACTCCCTGATCACGGCCGTCGGTGCGGCGCCGATGTGCTCCCCCACCACTTCACCCCCGTGAAAGAGGAGAAGGGTCGGCAAACTGACGACGTTGTACCGACTTGCCAGCTCCGGGTTCTGGTCTACATCGACTTCCGCCACAACCAGCTTGCCTTCAAGGTCGGTACTGATTTCAGTCAGGACCGGCTCCATCATCTTGCACGGAGCACACCAGTCCGCACCGAAATCGACTAGCACGGGAAGATCGGACTGTAACACTTCCGCATCAAAATTGGCCTCAGCGACGTCGCGTTTCATAGAGACACTGTACGGCGCGTTCCAGGCGGCGTCAACTGCCGGTTTCAGTATCGGCGGTTTCGGTAAAAACGGCGCCGGTCAGCTCTTCGGTCAGGAGCCGTACCGCGTTATAAACCGCGTCAGGGCCGGCAGCGGCACCGGCTGAAGCCTCAATTGCCCTGACAAAAGCAGACCCCACGACCGCCGCGTGTGCGTGCTCCAGGACGGCAGCAACCTGTTCCGGTGTGGATATCCCGAAACCGGCCACCACCTGTGCGGGACCTTTCGTGAGGGAGTGCATAAAGGCGATGTTCTCCGCGCCGATAGTTGTATACGCCCCGGTTGTTCCCCGGCGGAGGGACGCGTAGATGTACCGGCTCCCGGCATCAAGGGTAAGCCGGATTCGATCCCGCGACGAGCCGAGGGCGATTACCGGCACGACGTCCACGCCATACCGACGGCCCGCAGCGTAGAGTCCTTCGTCGGAATCTACCGGCAGATCCGGGACGATAAGACCTTCTACCCCCGCCTCGGCCGCCCGCTTTACAAACGGGTCCACACCGACAACGAAGACAGGCGAAGCGTAGCTCATTACAAAGACCGGCACACCGGCCTGTTTCGCTGGTTTCAGAACATCTGTAACAAATTGCCATCCCTCTTCAAGGGTGAACCCTGCGGCAAGGGCCTGGGCACCGGCGCCCTGGATGACCGGTCCGTCGGCGGTGGGATCACTGAATGGAAACTGTATCTCCAGGTACGAACTCCCCCCGTCGATCATTGCCTGAGCAACGGACAGACTCGTCGGCCGGTCGGGATAAAAAGCGAGCAGATGGGTCATCAGTTTCCAACGCGTCGATTTCGTGTCCTGTTTTGTCACACCGTGCCTCCTATTTCCGCCGCTTCACTCAAGAGGAACTCCCGCCACGCTTTTGGGGTCAGGTGTTTTGCGGTGATAAAGAGGTCCTTGTCTCCCCGGCCGCTCATGTTGACGACGACTACCGCGTCAGTCGGCAAGGAGCGGGCCAGTTCCATGGCGTGCCATCCGCCGTGGGCCGACTCCAGGGCAAAGACGATACCTTCGTTCCGGGCAAAGAACTGCATCGCCTCAAGGGCCTCGGCGTCACCGGCCCGCCGAAATTCAATACGACCCTGTGAACCGAGGGCCGCCAGCTGAGGACCTATTCCGGGGTAGTCAAGACCGGCGGAAAGGGAATGTGTCGGCTGCACCTGGCCGTCGTCATCCAGCAGAAAAAGAGACTTGTACCCCTGGACAATGCCGGGGCGCCCCAGACCGTTCATGCGCGCCGCGTGCAGACCCACCGTAACACCGGTGCCCCCGGCTTCCACACCGATCAGACGGGGACGTTCAGTATTCAGATAGGGGGCAAAAAATCCGATCGCGTTGGAGCCGCCGCCGACACACGCTACTAAAGCGTCCGGTGTGACCGAACGAGCCGCCAGCTGTTCTACCACCTCCCGGCCGATAACGGACTGGAACTCCCGGACCATGTCCGGATAGGGTGACGGACCAAGGGCCGATCCGATGATGTAGTGTGTATCGTCACACCGTTCCGCCCAGTCCCGAAGCGCCTCATTGACGGCGTCTTTAAGGGTCCGGGAACCGGATGTGACCGGAACGACGGAGGCACCAAAAAGCTCCATCATGAAGACGTTGGGGTGTTGCCGGGCGATATCGACCTCGCCCATGTACACGGTGCACTCCAACCCCAGCTTGGCGCAGACCGCCGCTGTGGCAAGACCGTGCTGCCCCGCTCCCGTTTCCGCGATAATCCGCTTCTTCCCCATCCGCTTCGCCAAAAGGGCCTGTCCAATGGCGTTGTTGATCTTGTGGGCCCCCGTATTTGCCAGCCCTTCCAGCTTGATGTAAAGCTGGGCCCCGCCCAGTTCCCGGGTGGAGTTTTCGGCAAAGAGGAGAGGTGTGGGTCGTCCGGTGTACTCCTGCTGGATCTGATCGAATGCGCCCCGAAAGGTCGGGTCCGACCAGGCGTCACCAAAGGCGGCCTCAAGTTCGTCCAGGGGACCCCGAAGTACCTCGGCGACGTACTTCCCGCCGAACTCTCCAAAATACCCGGCCCGAGTTGTCTGTTGCCGTGCCGTTTCTGTTCCTTTCGTGCTCATGTCATACCCTCCTCTCGCATACTCTATCTATCGCTTCAAAAAACTCTCTCATCCGGGTCGGGTCTTTCTTTCCCGGTTCCGACTCCAATCCACTGGAGGCGTCGATCAGTTCGGGCCTCCAACGGACGACCGCGTTCTCCACAGTCTCAGGATTAAGCCCTCCTGCAAGCCAGAGGGCGCCCTGGGGCCGCTGCTGCAGTAATTCGGTTACCGCCGCCAGTATCCCCTCTTCCACCGTTCGGCCGGTGCCTCCCGGGGCCTTCGGATCAAAGGCATCAATGAGAAACCGGGGAGTCCGCAACAGCGGAACCGTATCCCGAGCTTCATCGACCGACGAAAAGCGTACCGCTTTGTAGACCGGCCACCCGTACTGCAGCGCTTCTCCCGCTGAGGAATCACCGTGGAGCTGAAGCGCCGAAAGATCCCCCGCTTCAAGGTCTTCCTGAGCCCGCCCAAGAAGCTCGGCGTTGCCACCGGCCCGGCCCTCCAGAACTACGCCCACCAGAGGCAGGTTCACCCCGGCTTCCCGTATTTTCCCGGCCAGCCCGGCCGGTGCCGTTCGCGGCGAAACGGCGTAGATCATCCCGATCA
>JBAYPC010000061.1:0-9952 GCA_041677905.1 Alkalispirochaeta sp.
AATCAGGCAGCTGACATCAAGTTACTACACCCGGCGCCGGCGGGTGACGTGTCAGGGGGTACCGGAGTCGATACGGAAGGTCTTTCAGGGTGAGGTGACGACACCGCCGGTGCGGTGGCAGGTCGGGCAGACGGGTACGAGTATCCGCGTTCCCGCCTACGCTCTGCGGGACCTTCTGGGGTCGGGCTGACGGGGTGGATCAACACGGTTGTTGATACTATAGATGCTTGGTGGTGTGCTATCATGGGATGATGGCCAGAGACAGCATGACAGTGAACCCCGACTCGTCGGAAGAACTTATGGAAACAGTACGGGAAGCGCTGGAACCGTTTGATGGTATCGCATTTGCTTTTCTCTTCGGCTCTGCTGTGGCGGGTCGGCTCAGGGCAGACTCGGACCTGGATGTTGCCGTTTACGGGGTGTCCGGTCGGGCTGTGGAAATTGAAGTTGAGCGCCGGCTGGACGGTGAAATGGAGATGCAGCTTGCCGTTGAGAGGGCGACCGGTCGGAATGTGGACCTGTTGGTGCTGAACCGCGCTCCGGCGGTCGTCTGCGCCGCCGCTATTCTGACGGGGAACGCTCTGTTTATCCGGGACGGCTCGGTCTACAGCCGCTACTTTCTTGCCGTTACCGGTGTTGCCATAGATTTTCTGGAAACTGAACGGGAGTGGCGTGATATCCGGGCCCGGAGTAACTCTCTTTCGGCAATTGACCGGCACCGGCTGGAGCGGATCATTGCCTTTGCAGTGGACGAGCTGGAAGACGCAGCGCTTTTTGGGGACGTGCACCTGCGGGCCTACCAGACGGACCGCTCCCTTCGCCGGAATCTTGACCGGTGGGTAGAGAACCTCACCAACGCCGTTATCGATATTGCCAAGATTGTTCTCGCCTCCGAAGGCGCGCAGGTGCCTCAAACGTACGCACAGATTCTGGATGTGCTGCCGTCGGTGTCGGGTTTTACCGATCTGCCCGGGGATATCAGGCATCTCGCTGCTTTGAGAAATGTCATGGCCCATGAGTACCTTGATCTGCGCTTTACCCGGGTGCAGGCGTTTATACGCCACGATGTGGCCATGGTCCGGGAGGTTGTTGCCGCAACCGGGCGCTACTTGCTGCCGGGTGGCCCCGGCCCCGATGAGGATATGACGGGCCGCTGACGCGCAAGTTCAATATAAAGAAATGATTTTTTTTACTGTGGTGATGACTCGGGAGTAGTCGATGCGTTCCTGTTCCAGGCGTACGCCGGGGGCGAGGTGGTTGTGACGGAGGTCGTCGTAGAGTTGGCGTTCGGGTTGGGTCAGGTGGGGGAGGTCGGCTTGGGATGGTGTGGTCTCGCGGCTCCAGCGGGAGGAGTGGGCGGTGAGGGTGTCCCGGTCCATCAGGAAGGAGTGGGCGTCGGGAAGGTGGCTGCGGAGGCGGTTGAGGATTGCGAATCCGTGGGTATCGATGTCGCCCCAGTAGTACAGGGGGATATCTTTGAGCCACGGTACGTGGGCAAGGGCGGCAACGGAATATCCGCCGCCGCATATGACGATTCCGCCGGTGACGGGGGGGAAAGCGAGGGCCGATATCTCGTTTTCCACGACGAAGGCGATATGTACGTTCGGGGGCGGAGAGGCTGCAAGTTCTTCGACGGGGACGGTGAGGTCGGTGAATCCGGCTATGGTCTTTTTGGGATCAAGGAGGCGGAACCGGAGGGTAACCGGTACGGTGCGGAAACCGTAGCGTTGGGCAAATCTGTTTATGCTGCCGGTGGTGGTGGGACGGGTGCCGGTGGCGCGAGTGCCGTCGAGGGTGTCCGGGGGAAGCAGGATATCCCACCACTGGGTGAGGATGGTCCTGTTCTGTTCGACAAACTTGGTGTCTATGCCGTCGACGGGTATTTGTCGGATGTAGATACCGGGGCGGGGGGTCTTTTGCATCCAGTGGGTCACGGCTATGAGCCGGTCTACGGTATCGGTGATCCTGGTGAGCTCCATGGGATGTGTCGTGATCCAGGCATGGAGGTGCGGAAGTTCTGCAAGAAGGTGGGAGGCGTTTTTGCGGTACGCTTTGAGCTGGGCGATTGCCGGGCGGCCGAGAAACCGGGCGAGGGCGTCGACGGTCGGGAAGTGGAGGGCGGTGGGGATCAGGTTGCTGCCAAGGTGGCGGTCCTCTCTGGGCGTCCATTCTACTTCCAGGGTGTCTTTGCTGCCTGCGCCGGCGGCGGTGTCGGTGTCGGTGCTGTGGTTGGCGGCACGGTATTCTGCGGCTATGGTCCGTATCTGTTCGTAGTGTTCCCGGAGGGCCCGGGCGCTGATGGTGCCGGTGCTTTCCCTGAGGGGAAATATGGCGCCGTCGGTAGTGTCGGTGGGGGTGACGTCGGCGCCCGGGGCGAAGGCGGTGTCTAGGGTGGGAGTGGCGTCGGTGAGGTAGATGCCCCGGTTCCACCGTTTACGGAGTCGGTCCCGCACTTCGTCGAGGCGGTTCAGGGCCACGGTGTTTCGTCCGGTCCGTGTTGTTCGTTTCGACCGTCCCGTTCTTGCCGTTCGGCCTGGTACTCCTCGATTGTGAGGGTACGCAGGACTGAGGTGGTGCCTTCGGGGTTGGAGACAAATCCGACGGTGGAGACGTGGGGCTCTATGATGTGGAGCTTGGTCAGGGGGGTGACGATCACCAGCTGCAGGTTGAGCCGTTTGAAGAGGTCCAGGCCGTATTTTGCCGACTCGTCGGACCCTTTGCCGAAGGCTTCGTCGATGACGACACAGCGGAAGCTGCGGGAGCGGGTTTCGCCCCATTCAAGGCCAAACTGGTAGGCTACGCTGGCGGCAAGGACGGTATAGGCCAGTTTTTCTTTCTGTCCGCCCGATTTGCCGTCCGAGTCGGTGTGGTGTTCGTATTCGCTGTCGTCTTCACGCCACCGGACGGAGGCGGCAAAGGTGTACCATGACCGGACGTCGGTGACCTTGTCGGTCCAGCGGCGGTCGAGTTCGGCGGTGCCTTCCCGGCCGCGAAAGCGGTCTATTATCGCCTTTACCTGTTCAAACTTGGTCTCCGTGTACTGTTCGTCTTCGGGGCCGCCGATTGTACCGGTGGTGCACGCTTTGAGGTCCTGTCGGAAGGTGCGGATTTCCTGGTCGATGGACGGTTCCGCCTCCAGGCGGATGTAGCGGCCGCTTTCGTAATCGATGGATGCGAGGGAGCGGTTGATCGTCTCGACTCGCTCCAGAATGGTCTCACTTTCCTTGTTGAGCTGGGCCTGGAAGTTGGCGATTTCACGGATTGTGTTTTCGTTGAGGAGGCGTTTGAACCGCGCTTCAAACTGGGGAAGGTTGTCCGACCGCAGGCGGTGGAGGAGTTCCAGAAATGCGTCGCCCCCGTCAACCGAGGCGTCCAGTTCCTGTGATTCTACCGGATACTCCCGGCGGAAGTCGTGCATTTTTTCGATCAGGCTGTTGTTGATCCGGGTAATCCGTTTCTGTTCGGCGTCGATCTTTGCCTGCAGGAGGTTTCGGAGTTCCGACTGCCGTTTGTCGGCGTTTTCAATGGTGATCGGTGTGTCCGGAAGCTCTCCCGGGGAATGGGCGGTGTTGTAGATATCTCCGACGGTCTGGATGATCTTGTCTATCGGCGCTGCCGTCTCGGAGAGGATTTCCCGGTCGTACTGAAGCAGCTCTTCATCCCGGCTGCGTCGTTCGTCGTTGATCGTCTGGTTTTCCTTGATCCGTTCCAGGGCCGCCGTGACTGAGGTGATCTGTTCATCGACGTCCCGGCGCTGGGCGGTGAGCGTCTCCAGAACGTCCGACGCGTCCCGCAACTGGGTGATCTCGGTCTCGACCGTCTCAATGCGCCGGGCCGGGGTTTTCCAGTCTATGGTGGTGAAGTCGCGGGCCGCCGCAAGGGCGGCGAGCTGTTCGCCCCGGCGGATTTCCCGGGTGTGCTCTTTCTGGATTTCGGTGTAGCTCCCTGCGGCGGCCGCGAGCTCTGTTTCCAGCTGCTGCTGCTGTTCCTTCAGGTGGCCGATCTTGTCCTTGTTGGTCCACCCCAGGATGAAGCGGCTGCGGTCGTCAATGCGGTGGCGGTCGTCTTTTTCATGCCGGTGGGGTGATCCCTTGATGTGTCCCGCCGGGGTGATGGCCCGTTCGGCCCGGCGAAACTCGGTCAACGAAGCGGTGCAGCGGTAGTCAAAGCGGCGCTGGAGACGGTCGGTAAGCCAACTGTGGTGAGGTGTGTCCCCCTTGACCTCTATCTTACGGACCAGGGCGTCTTCGTCCGGCTCCATCGTGTACTGTGGTTCTTCCTCGTCCCGGACGCGGTAGTAGATCAACCGTCCGTTCAGGTGGGTTGCATCCACCCACTCGCTGACGGCGGCGTACCGGTCGGCGGGGACGAGAAGGGAGAGGCCGAAGCTGTGGAGGACCCGCTCTATCGCCCCTTCCCACTTTTTCTCCGTGTCCCGGACGCGCAACAGCTCGCCCACAAAGGGTATCTCCTCCTGCCCGGCGCCCACCGCTTCACAGAGGCGGTCCCGGATGGCGATCTGCCGGGCGGGAATGTTGCTTCGACGGCTCTGGAGGGATGTTATTTCGGCGCTGAGTTCGTCGTGGCGTTCCTTGATGGCGCGGACATCTCCGCCTCGTTCGGTGAGGGTGTTGACCAGTTCGTCCGCCCGGGCGCGGCTTTCCCGTTGGAGTGTCTCTATCCGGGTGAGGTTGTCGGTAAAGGTGTCCGGGTCTACCGGGTCGGCCAGGTCAAAGGGCGCAGCACCGGTGCGGTAGTCCCGGTACGCCCCGAGGCGCCGCTCTTTTTCGGCTGTGAGTCCGGCGCGCTCCCGTTCCAGTTCGGCCAGACGATCGCCTCCGTTGGCGGCGATCGCTTCACTTATCCGCTCCCGTTCATTCTGGTGCGTCCGGAGCTTCTCTTCTTCCGACGCCCGGCGCGCCGTGAGCTTTGCGCTTTCGGCACGGCGTGTCTCTATGCGCTTTTCCAGGAGTCCTGAGCGGAGATGGGCGAAGTACGCCGCCAGGGATTCCCGGGCGAAGATGAAGGTTGCCGCCTGGTGTTCCGCTGCGCGGTAGGCGGTGAGATCCGTTTCTATGGTACCGAGGCGGGCGATTTGTTTTTTCGCGGTGACTACCGCCTCGTGGGCGCGGTAAAGGTCTTCAAAGTGGTTGATCAGCGCCTCTATCCGGCCGGCCACGTCCGACGGTTCCAGCATGTGTTCCCGTACAAAAAGGGTCAGGTTGCCCACCGACTTCATTGAGACGGTCTGGTGGAAGAGCATCAGGGCCTGCTCTCCCTTGAGGCCGAACCGGCGTCGGAAGGCGGCGCTGTACTGGGAAAAGGACTGATAGACCGGGTCGGTGTCGGGAAGGTCCCGGAGTGTCTTGCGCAGTTGTTTGATACTTGACCCGTAGGGGAGGATGTCGTCCCGGATGGAAAGGTCCCGGTCGGCAACGATGTAGAACCGTTCCGGTTGGCCCTGGTTTTCTTTCATCCGGTACACCTGCGCCAGGGTGACCGTCTGGCTGAAGCCTTCATTGACAAAAACGGCAAGGATCACCGAAAGAGCCTTCCTGTCTCTCAGGGCGACGGGCCGCGCCGTAGCGCCTTCGGAGGTGCGCTGTGAACGGTAGTAGCCCAGGACGTAGGAGCGCAGGTCCCGTTCTCTCCGTTCCGCGCCGGCGGCTTTGTTGAAGCTGAGCCGCCCCGGCGGTACCAGGAGTGCGTTGACCGCATCGACGATGGTCGATTTTCCGGAACCGATTTCACCGGTAAGGAGGGCGTTTTTCCCGTGGGGCGCCAGCGTCCAGATGCGGTTGTGGAAGGTCCCCCAGTTGTAGAGTTCCAGTCGGTGGAGCCGGAATCCAGCGAGGGAGTCGTCGGCGGCAAAGTCCAGGAGCTGGTCCGCCTGTTGGTCGGTCCGTTGGGTAATTACGCTCATAGTGGTGTTCCTTCCGGTGTGTCGTCGGACTCTGTCGCCGCCGCCAGTTTTTCTTCAAACTCTACAAGCCATTCGGCGGTGACGAAGGCGTTTATCAGCCGTCGGATTTCAAACCGGGTCTCGTCGTTCCGGAGAAAACGGATAAATCCAAGGCGTCCGACCGCGTTAAGATACCCGGAGAAACGGTCGCTCTGTTTGGCTTCGTCGGAATTGGCAGGGAGGTACGTTTCAAACGTGCTGCGGGTTTCGTCCACGGTTACGACGATGCGGGCGTCTCCGGATGTGGCGTCGTGTTCGGCCACACGGCGGCGCAGGATTGCCAGAAGCAGTGATACCGGGTAGGAGAGGGGGCGCCGGGCAATGAGGCGGGGAACGTGCTGGTCTTCCGGGTCGTTCTCGTGCTGTCGGAGGAAGGCGTATCCGTCTTCTTCTGCGACGACCAGCTCAAGACCGAGGACGGTCACGTAGTCCCGTACTCGCGCTTCCAGCCGCATCAGGTGCTGCCACCGCGTTTCCTTTTCGTCCCGGACTATAACGCCCTTCAGAAGTGAAACCACCAGCAGGGACAGTTCGTTTGTAGTGCTCTTATCCATCTGTTGCCTCCCGCTGAAAAAGCACGACCGGTACGCGGGCGCGGCGGTGGGTGCCGGTCCGGTCGGTCCAGAAAACCGTCTCTTCTCTCTCGTCGTCGATCACGCTGAATGCGTCGCCGGCGGCGATAGAGAAGTACCCCACCAGTTCGGCGAGGCCTTCTTCCAGGGGGTATCTGGCGAGGACTGCCGCCAGGGTTACCTGACCGGTCTCGAACAGAACTGAGCGGATCTGCCGCCGGAGCCGCTCGGTGTCCACGGTGACGCTGTTAAAGAGTGCGGTCAGGTCGACGTCCGGCGTTTCCTCGTCGTCGATCCGGACGACGATGGAGTCGTCCCCGGGGCCGCTGTAGAGTGGGCGTTCCAGGGGAAGGGTGATATCTGCGCCGATTGCGTCGATTTCCATCACGGTGCCTTTGGGCATAGTATCCCGCAGCGCCAGGCCGTGGCGACCGATGCGGTTCAGGATTTCAATGATGCGCCGGTTTTCCAGGTAGGTCTGGTCGTCCAGGAAGCGCCGCAACTGCTGGGAGAGGCGTGCTACCGTCCGTTGGGTCTGTTCACCGGCGCTCATCCAGTCGTAGTGGATCCGCCGCAGGCGGCGGTCGTCCCGGAGGTCACCTAAGGACTCGATGGAGAAGGCGTGGTCAAGCAGGGTGGAGAGCTCTTCCTGACTCTCCGGGGACATCAGGAAGTCCCAGAAGGCACGGAAGCTCTGCCCCTCGTCGGAGTCGGCGATCATGTCGTGCCTACCGAAGACCGATTCGAGGAGGGTCGCCTTGTTTTCGGTCCACCCGGCAATTTCTTCCCGGACACGGCGGTCCAGCTCCCGGAAGTTGTGTTCTACCGATCTGAAGTCGGAGAGCAGTTCCCGGGCGATCCGGCTGAACTGGGTAAACCGCTCCCGGAGGGAGCGGTCGTCGAGGATGGGTACGTCCCCGGTACGTATTGCGGCGATCTCCGCGTCAATGTGCCGCTTCTGTGCTTCCAGTCGTCGTATCCGCGCCTCGTCGTCTTCTTCCACTCCGTGAACGATCTCTTCAAGAAGTCTGATGACTGTGTAGAGGCGGCTTTCTGTTCCCACAAAGCCCCGTTCAAAGAGGGTGTCCACCCAGGCGAGGGCGCGTTCGGTTCCGGGGGTGAGGTCGTAGTGGGCTTCGTCGTCGCCGGGGGGATAGAACTTTCTGAGCCAGCCTTTGTCGTTCTGGGCCCACTCGGTGAGATACTCAGGAGCTGATCGGGGAAAGGCATCGTCACCTTCCAGGCGGCGCAGCTCGAAGAGGAAATCTTCAAGGGCGAGGGCCAGTTCCGGCTCGGAAAGGTAACGGTGGTTGGGTTCGCGGAACGCGCGATCGAGAAAGGCGATGATCAGCGGTGCGTGATCGGCGGTGAGTAGACGCCACGCCGGATCGTTCTTGCGGTGGGTGACGAGATCGTCGTAGGTGTGGCTCACAGCGTCTGGGAGTGTAACAAAACTAACGGAATCCGGGAAGCATTGAGAGTATCTGGAAGATTGTTGTTAGCGGTACTGTAAGTGGCTTCTATGTCGAGTTTTGAGTGCTGAAAGGGCCGGAAAGTCCGGTTTTTCTGTTTAACCTACGGTGTTATCACGACTTGAAAAGAAAAAAACAACACGGTTCTACATACTGCCGGGTGGCCCCGGCCCCGATGAGGATATGACGGGCCGCTGACGCGCAAGTTCAATATCGATATTCTGATTGAAGATGAATGTTGGATGGCGATTAGCTCTGATGGTAACCTTTCTTTTCTTGAGGGTACCGTAGTACTATCCCTCCTGCATGACACACAAGACTGAAGAGCCGGCAATTGTGCCGGCCGAAACTACCCTGTTCAAAACTGCACAGACCACAACTGGGTCGGGGGCGGCGGCTTGTCTGACCGATGTCTGGAAGGTCTATCTTCTTGGTAAGACTGAGGTGCCCGCGGTGCGGGGGGTGGATGTTTTTATCCGGGAGGGAGACTTCGCGTCTATTGCCGGGCCGTCTGGGAGCGGGAAGTCTACGCTGCTGAACTTGATCGGCTGTATCGATGTGCCTACCCGGGGGCGGGTGGAGGTTGTGGGGCAGGAGACGTCGGTGTTGTCCGACCGGGCGATTACGAAGCTGCGCCATAGGGTGATCGGGTTTATCTTTCAGTCGTTTAACCTTATGCCGGTGCTGAATGTCTTTGAGAACATTGAGTTTCCTCTGCTGTTGGGGGGGAAGGCGCCGCCTCGGGGTGAACGGCGGGACTATGTCGATTTTCTGATCCGGGAGGTGGGGCTCACCGAGTGGCGGCGCCACAAGCCCAGTGAGTTGTCCGGGGGCCAGCGGCAACGGGTGGCTATTGCCCGGGCGCTGGTGACGAAGCCGCGGATTGTCCTTGCCGATGAGCCGACGGCTAACCTGGATTCAAAGACGGGGGCCACCATTATTGAGCTCATGAAGCGGATTAACGCCGAGTTGTCGACTACTTTTATCTTTTCTACTCATGACGCCACGATTGTGGATGTTGCCGACCACATTATTCGGCTCCACGATGGGCAGGTTGTGGACGAACAGCGACGGTAGAAGGGGGAGTATCCGTAACCCTGTTGATAATTGACGCAGAACTTGTGGTAGTGCCGTGATTTACTGGTCTAGTAAACAGTTTTTACCACGAAGGCCTTATGGTGAAAGGAATTGCCGCATCGTTATCAACAGGATTCTCAATACTACCCGGTAGAAGATAGAGGGGGAGGAAATGAACAGGAGGTTTCCGCCTGAGGGAGACTGCAAGCGGGTGAAGCCGCGGCTGGAGCGAGTTGTCTCGCATGTGATCGACTATGCTCGCCGGAAGCGGTATTTTGATCCGCTTTTTGCGGAGTTTCAGAAGCGTATTCCCGATCCGTCCAAGTATCCCCTGGAGTGGTCTGAGATGGTTGTGGCGATGCTGTATATTGGGACGGTCACTATGCATCCCAGACGGTCGCAGGGGTTTGTCCGGAGTGTGCGGGACGAGCTGGTGGAACCGGAGCTCACTCTTGCCAGGCAGTGGCGAAAGGTACCCTGGGTTTACGTTCTGTTTGAAGCGTTTGAACCGGTGGAACACGACATTTTTCTGGTACGTCCGGTAGGGGAACCTCCCCGGGGCTGGCCGGATGACGTTTCCTGGGAGGAGCTGCCGGTGTACTCGCCGACTCTTGCCCGGGCGTACGGCGAAGGGGTGTCTTCCGGGGTGGCGTTACTGCTGTACGACGGTACGGTCTTTCACACCTACGGTGTGGTGCTCCATTTCAAGTCGGTGAGTGTGCAGGATATTCTCTTTTTTGCGGCTGTTCTTGCCGACGATTCTGCAGAGGATGAGGTGCCGTATCTGCTTGGGGATCCCGACGATGTGCCTTCGATCAGTACGGTCATTGGGGACGATCCGCTGCCGTTCTTGATGCTGATTCAGCTGC
>JBAYPC010000062.1:0-9948 GCA_041677905.1 Alkalispirochaeta sp.
GCCGACCTGACTATCATGGAAGAAGCTACGGAGTTCGTGCAGCGCTTTGCCAAGGGTAAAGGGAAGATTCCCATGATCACCACCTGCTGTCCCAGCTGGGTTGATTACATGGAGAAGTACTATCCCGAGCTTATTCCCAACTTCTCAACCGCCAAGAGTCCCCAGATGATGATGGGTGCCATGGTAAAGAGCTACTACGCCGAAAAGGTGAACAAGACCCCGGAAGAGATATTTCACGTCTCCATTATGCCCTGTACGGCCAAGAAGTACGAGATATCCCGGGATGAGTACATGTACTCTACCGGAGCGAAAGACGTTGATGTGGTTCTGACCACCCGGGAGCTTGCACGGATGATCAAGGCCGGAGGGATAGATTTCGTAAACCTCCCGGACGAAGAGGCCGATCCGACGCTGGGGATCTACACTGGAGCGGGGACCATTTTTGGTGCCACCGGCGGCGTTATGGAGGCGGCCCTGCGGAGCGCCTATAACTTCATCACCGGGTACAACCTCCCCAAGGTAGATTTTGAACCGGTTCGCGGTCTTGAGGGTGTCAAGGAGGCGAAAGTCGACATCCAGGGTACGGAGGTCCGGGTTGTTGTTGCCCATCAGATGGGTAATGCCCGTCAGGTGATAGAGCGGATCAAGGCGGCCGAAGCGGCTGGAGAAGAGCCCCCGTGGCACTTTATCGAAATCATGGCGTGTCGCGGTGGGTGTATCGGTGGTGGTGGGCAACCCCACGGTGCCACTGATGAGGTCCGCAGGCAGCGTATTGCCGGTATCTACGCGGATGATAAAGCCCAGGTTTACCGATGCAGCCATGAAAACCCTGAAATCCAGGCGATTTACAAGGAGTTCCTTGAAGAACCGTTGAGCGAAAAATCGCACAAGTACCTCCACACCTACTATACGGAGCGGAAACTGTACCAGCGGTAGTCTGGTAGTAATTGGATAGCCCCTTTATGTTGGGCCCGGCCGCCTCTTGGCGGCCGGGCTTTGTTAGACTCACCGTTTCACTGTAAGATTGTCCCATGATCTGTCTTGCCCTTACCGGAAATACCCGGCAGGAGTGGTCCCACTCATTGTCCGCCAATCGTAGGTGGATTGACCTGGTAGAACTCAGAATTGACATGCTTGCACCGGCTGAACGGGCGGCTGAAGACCTCGCAGCGTGGTGGAAGGACCAGGGTGTCTCGGGAGTACTCCCGTGTATTCTCACCGTTCGGCGTACCCAGGATATGGGTCGCTGGGAGGGAGATGAGGCGCAGCGGTTTCGGCTGCTGAAGCGGCTTGTGAGGGTGCTGCGCCCGGACTACATCGATATCGAACTGGATCGAATCGGGCTGGCCGATTGGGACGGTCTGACCGCAGGGGTATTCGGTCAGGGAGGAACGGTGATCCGGTCTTATCACGACGGACGTGGTACTCCCGATGACCTGTCGGCTATCACTGCACGTCTGGCCTCGAATCCACATGAAATTCCCAAGCTGGCCGTCATGGCTCAGTCGGAGCTGGACACGATCCGTCTTGTGAACAGTGTCCGGGAGTTCGGAAAGTTGATGCCCCATCGCAAGGGGATATGGGTGGCCATGGGCGAGTACGGGCTGCCTACACGGGTATGGCCTGCCAGGACTGGAAGCCTTCTTACCTACGCGTCGGATCCGGCCTTTGCACCGGCGGCTCCGGGCCATCTGGAACCGCGGCTTCTCAGGGAAGTGTACCGTGTGGGTACTGCCCGCCCGACGTGGCCGGCCTATGCGATTTTGGGGAGCCCTGTCGCCCACTCTCGCTCCCCGGAGTACCACAACGCCCTGATGGCACGAGAGGGTATAGAGGGTGTCTATCTTCCTGTGCGGTTGGATTCGTTTGAGACTTTTCCCCAGGTGGCGGAAGCATACGGCCTCAGAGGTGCCTCGGTTACCGTTCCCCACAAGGAAGCGGCGCTGGAGTTTGTCGAGAACAGCAACGCCGCAGGGATAACACCGGCGGCGCGAGACTGTGGTGCGGCAAATACGCTGTGGCTGGGTCCCGAAGGTAGCGGTACCGAAGGTAGCGGTAGCGAAGGCTGGCACGCCGACAACACCGATGTCCGGGCCTTTCGGGAATCCCTGGAGGAAGCTATCCGGGTGAAACTGGGTAAAAGTCTCTCGGATGTACAGTTTCTGGTGATCGGGGCGGGAGGGGCGGCCCGGGCAGTTCTGGCGGCTCTGTCAGGTGAAAACGCTCCTCTTCAGTCAAAAAACGTCCAGCTGGCAAATCGAACCCGTCTTCGGGCCGAGGTTCTTGCCGACGAGTTTGGTATTCCCAAAGACAAGGTCTACTCCCTCTACCAGTTGGACGTGATTCCGTCAGGGTCACTTGATGTGATAATTCAGACGACATCGGTCGGGATGGAGCACGGTGCTGCCGGTGACCCGTCGGAAGGGTATCAGTTTGACGGGACCGAACTGGCGTACGACCTGGTGTACACTCCCCCGGAAACGGCGTTTCTGCGGAGAGCTCGGGAAGCCGGCTGTCCGACGGTCAACGGCGAGGCGATGTTCGAAGGACAGGCGGCCCTACAGTCTGAGCTGTTTATGAAAACCGTTAATCGTTCCGATTGATAAGAGTTCCGCTGAGCCGGCGCAGGACGGAAATACGCCGTATTCTGATCTTAATTGCCCGTCCTTCCGGCTCCTGAACCGCCCGGAGCATCAGATCGCCACCACTCTCGACCACCTCCCGGGGACGGACCATGATGCGCTGGGGTGAACCGGATCCCGAACGGGTAATCACCTCAAGGACATCACCATTTGAGATCGCCTGTTCGCATAGGCGAATTTTCCCAAGGTAGTCCAATCCCCTGACCTCGATACCGTACTGAGGAATGATGTCCCGGCGTATCTGGTCTGGAAACAGAATCAGACCACGTTCGATTCTCAAAGCGATTTCCTGACGGACGTCTTCAGGAAGGGATTGCCCCTCCAGCGCTTCGGTAAGTTCGCGTCGGATGTCTGCTGCTGAAGGGACGCCGGCGTTCGGTGATACACTCGCTTCAGGAGCCGGGGTGTGCCCTGAAAAACGGGGGGACGCTCGAAGTGCCGGCTGCTGGTGTCTCAGTAGAAACCGATCGTATTCCGGCACATGGACATCTACGGTTTTGGTGGTCTCTACCATCGGGTCGGTACCGATATCTATTTTTCGTAAGACTTTTTCGACCGTACCGCCGTCATCGGAGCGAAAGAGAAATACCCCTGGAGCCGGTTCTTCGGTCAACAGGTTTGTGAATTCATCGGAAGCGCGGAGAATTTCCGCTTCCTCCGGTCGGGCAAGGACCACCAGACTCTGTACCATCCGCACAGCCCTGGATCGTGACTCCCACCGTTTAAGGAGAAAGCGGACGTTCTGGGGAATCGAATCAACAACTGAGTTGAGAACTGACAGAGGATCCTCTATCCCCTCCCGACGGGCAGCAGAAACACTCTCTTCGGACAGGACATAGGTAGGTACCGTATCAAAATGGGTGAGAAAGGCGATTCTCGCCACGGTCCATGCGCTTAAAAACGGCGTCCCCGGCGGAACGGTCACGTCCATGTTGGCCTGGATGCGGACACCGTCACCAAAAAGGGGAGTAGAAAGCGCCGTGGGAACGACCGGGTTGAGGCGAAAACGGGATGGCGGATCATCAACGGGAATGACCACTCCGATGTACGTCAGGCGTTGAACGGTATCTGCGTCAATGGGTAGTGAAAGGCCGTTACCGCTGAGCTGCAGCAGCCGCACTACCTCGCCGGTGCTGTAGCTGCGATCAAGGGGTATCGCTTCCAGCGCCTCAAGGAGCAGTTCGGCGTATTGAAACGCCCGTTCTACTGAACTCGTCAGTGCTGCGCCCCACAACAAGGCCCGTATCCACCGATCCGGAAGCTCTCCAAATGAGTCCCAGCTGTCGGACCGGAGTGTTATCGTCTGGTCGTCTTCGTCTTGATGCACCAGTCCAAGGGTCTCACAGACTGATATGGCGAAGTTCAGAACACCCGGGGATTCAACGGATAGTCCAAACCGTTCGTTCAAAGCGGCCACAACTTTCTTTCGAAGGCTACCGGTACGGGTAAAGAGGTCGGAAAACTCCCGAAGAAATGCGTACAGGGCCACTATAAAGTCCGGGGACAGCCACACTCCAGGGGTGCCTTCTATACCGTTCTGTTTGGTCCGTTCAAGGGCGAGACCGGCAACAAGGCGGCCAACACCGATATCCAGGGGAGCGAGGGCATCGGATAGAAGGGGATTTATCCGTACTGTTGACCCGGTACTTTCGCCGGTTTCGCTTCCGTCAATCAGCAGCAGGCGATCTCTGAGGTTCAGAATCTGTGTTCTGAAGCCGGCATAATCGAGTTCGCTTGCAAGAAAGTGGTACAGTTGCTCTTCATCGGGAGACTGGAGTACCTGTACCGCCGAAAGGACCAGCGCCTCCTCGTCGGTGATAAGCCGGCGGATTCGTTCTGCCGTGGGAGGTCGAGTCAGAAAATCCTGAAGGTCCTGAATTAAATCATGCTTGTTGTAGGGCGTCTCGACGGGACCAAGGTAGTTCCGGTAGACCGCAAAGAACGACTCATTGTCCAGATTAAGAAGATAGGTTGTAAACTCTCTGTTGATATTCACCGTTTTCTACCCTTCCCAATGCTCAATGCGATAGGCATAACCCTGTTCGGTAAGAAACTTCTGCCGGTTGGCGGCAAACCCCTCTTCTACGGTCTGATTTGCCACGAGGGTGTAGAAGTGAGAGTTACGGTACTGCCCTTTTTTCGGTCGGAGAATACGCCCCAAACGTTGTGCTTCTTCCTGCCGGGATCCAAAACTTCCCGAGACCTGAACCGCTACAGACGCATCGGGAAGGTCAATGGCAAAATTGGCCACCTTACTTACTACAATGACCCGGATGTCTCCCGCACGAAAAGCTCGGTATATCTCTTCCCGTTCGGGATTTGGAGTTTTTCCCGTAATAAGCGGTGCATCCAGACGTTCGGCGATGTCGTGCAGCTGGGACAGGTACATCCCGATGACTATGATCGATTCTTCCCGATGGTTTTCCACTATCTGCAGAGCCGCATCGATCTTGCGGGGGTTTTCACTGGCAAGGCGGAACTTGCGCCGTTTATCGGCAACGGCGTACTCGGTTCGCAGCTCCCTGGGCATGTCCAATCGTATTTCATAACACACGGCTTCGGCAATCCATCCCTTTTGTTCCAGCTCCTTCCAGGGAACGTCGTACCGCTTTGGGCCGACCAGTGAAAAGACGTCCTGCTCCCGGCCATCCTCGCGGACAAGCGTCGCCGTGAGGCCCAACCGGCGGATAGCCTGTATTTCGGCGGTGACCCGGAATATCGGCGCCGGCAGCAAGTGGACTTCATCGTAGATGATAAGTCCCCACCGGTGCTTGCGAAAGATGTCAAAGTGGGGGAAAAGGGCGTTCCGGTCGGACCTCCAGACGAGAATCTGATAGGTTGCCACGGTAACCGGTCGAATACGCTTGTCCCGGCCCGTGTATTCGCCGATGTCGTCTTCGGTAAGAGAAGTCTTGTCTATCAGCTCATCAATCCACTGGTGCACGGCAGCGACGTTGGTGGAGAGTATAAGTGTACTCGTCTTCAGCAAGTCCATCGCAGCCATTCCCACGACGGTTTTACCGGCGCCGCAGGGAAGTACTACCGTCCCATATCCGGCACCCGGGCGACCCCCACCGTAAAAAACTTCAGCAGCTTCCCGTTGGTAGTTGCGCAGGGAAAAAGCCTTTCCCGCTCCGGTCGTCTCGCGCAGTGAGAAGGAAATGGGGTCTCCTTCCAGGAGCGGGGCTTTATCGTCTACCGGATACCCGATATGGATTAGCCCCTGTTTAACGGTTCCCCGATCTACGAGGCGGATAAAAAACCCGTCTTTATAGACACCGTCCCGTTGAAATAGTCCGGCAATATCCGGACGGGAGAGGAGCTCCCGGCGAATGTCCTCATCAGGAACGACGAGACGGAGGGTGTATTCATCGTCGGTCGGTTCCAGAGAGATCGTGCCGTACCGTCCGATCAGTTCGGTAACAGAGCTGTGTATGTGTGGGGGAATCGGGAAGCGGGTGTGGTCGGTCAGTGCCTGTATGACGTCGTCCGGGGTCATTCCGGCCGAAGCGGCATTCCACAGTGAAAGGGGAGTGATTCGGTAGGTGTGAAAATGCTCCGGTGACTTTTCCAACTCGGTAAACGGCGCGATAGACTCCCGGGCTGCGTTTGCCTCACTATCATGCACGTCCAGAAGTACGGTGTGGTCACCTTGTACGATCAGGGGTTTAGACATTCTCTAATGTGTACACTATTTCTCATGAAATTTTAAGTGTCTTCGTATTACAATAAGAGAAACACAACTTCAGGGGAGTTAGCACCATGTCACGACACGAAAACGGCGACAAACCCAGACAGAAAGTAGGTGACAAGACATTTGTCATAGACACCAATGTTCTTATTCATCGCCCGGATGCTATTTTGAGTTTTCGACACAGCAATATCGTTATTCCGATGTGGGTGCTGGAGGAGCTGGACCGTCTCAAGACCTTTTCGGATGAACGCGGGCGAAACGCCAGGCGGGCCATCCGTTTTCTCGATTCTGCCGGACAGCGGGGTAATCTCGCCGAGGGGGTGCGAATAGAAAACGGTTCCATTCTACGGGTCGTCTCCACGCAGCCCCGGTTTTCACCAAACGACTTTTTGCAGGACAAGACCGATAACAAGATCATTCTGGCGGCATGGCAGATACAGCAAAAAGGTTCTCAGGTCTTCTTTGTAAGCAAAGACATCAACGCCCGGGTCAAGGCGACGGCTTTAGGTATCAAGGCGGTGGACTATGACAAACAGAAAGTCGACTTCACCAAGCTATATACTGGTTTTACCGCCGTTGACGTCCGGAGTGAACTGTACCTGCAGCTGCTTGAGAAAGGAGAAATCCCGTGGCCGGACAGCCTGCCGCCCAACCACTTTCTTATGGTACGGGACAAAGAACACAACGAAGAGATTATCGGACGGTACAACCACGAAACGCGAATGGTCTCCCTTGTGGACAAAAAAATGCAGCCCGTAGCCGGCATACGTCCGTTAAACGACGAACAGCTGATGGTCCTGAACCTTCTTTTGGATCCGGCGGTTCAGTTGGTGACGCTGGTAGGTAAAGCCGGGACGGGCAAGACGCTTCTCGCCATCGCCGCCGGTCTCAAACAGGCTATTGAAGACAAGACGTACAAGCGGGTCCTCGTATCTCGTCCGGTCATCCCTATGGGCAAAGATATCGGTTACCTCCCTGGCGCAAAGAACGAAAAACTCTCCCACTGGATGCAGCCGCTTTTTGACAATCTCGAGTTGATCACAAGTGTCTACCAGAAACAGAACTTGAAGTCCCCCGAACAGGTGGTGAACAGCAATATCCTGGAAATGGAAGCGCTGAGTTTTATTCGTGGGCGGTCACTGCCGAATCAGTTTATTATTATCGACGAGGCTCAGAACTTGTCGCCCCACGAGGTGAAAACAATCGTGTCCCGGGCCGGTACCGACGCCAAGGTGGTTCTTACCGGCGACCCCGACCAGATAGACAGCCCCTATCTGGATGCCAACTCCAATGGTCTGACATATCTGGTAGAGGCATTTAAGGGACAGCCGGTGTTTGGACACATCCTGATGACCCGATCCGAACGGAGCCACCTGGCGGAACTGGCGGCAGAGTTGTTGTAGTCCGTCAGCTTTCGCCGGCCACACCGCCTTCATCCAGGATAAAGCGGATACCCGCCAGGGGTATCTCCAGCCAGTCCGGTCGGTTGTCCGCCTCATAACCTACCTCATAGACCGCTTTTTCCAGGAGAAAGACGTTTAAAGCCGTAGAAACGGCGGTCTGATCCTGGGGTACGAACGATGCGCTGCCGACGGTATTGAAATACCCCTGGAGAAAGACACCACCCACCAGGGTGTACCACGGCTTTATCCACACTTCAAGGCGAGGGGCGTCCTCCGGCCGGATAGCGGCGGTTTCCAGATATCTTCCGTATATTGCGTAGTGGAAGGACTTGAGCATGCCTGCAACATCCCGAAAGGCAGAAAACTTCAAACGGCGCTCGCTGAGGGGACGGGCGGGCTCACCCTCAAGGTCGATGATAACAAAATCCCGCCCCGTAAAGAGGACCTGACCCAAGTGGTAATCACCGTGGATGCGGATTTTCTTTGCATCGATTCTTGTCACGGTAATGGTCTTGAAACGCTCCAGTATTTCCGCCTCACGGTCGACAAACTGGCCGATAGCGGGACGGATTTTTTCGGGCAGGTCAGGTCCCGCCTTTTTCATCGTCGTGACGACTCGGCGTGTCAGGCTGCGAAGGGACTGGTACAGTGAACGCTGGTACAGTTTGGAGAACGGTTCCGGAGCCATGGCGGGGAGGTCATTGCGCCCCGCCAGGGCGAGGTGCAGTTCGCCGGTCCGACGGCCTAACAGCTCGATCATTTCAAGAAAGAAACCGTCAACCCGTTCGAGAAACCGATCGGGAATTCCCTCGGTCCGGACGTCCAGAAGTGATGCCGGTATTTTGCCCAACTGGTCCGGGGAATCTGCTTCCACCAGGACAGTTTCAAAAAAACGGTCAATGGCGTCCCTGGTGTATTCCCAGGCATCTCCGTGGTTGGGGACGAATTCCGTCATCATGGCCAGTGAGGACTGGTCCTCTCCTGTTGCTCCATAGGTCAAACTTCCGACAAAGCCGGGGACTGCCGGGAACCGTTGGTGTTCGCTGAGAAACTGTACCAGCTCGACGTCAGGATTCACACCGCTTTCCAGTTTCCGGTACAGTTTGAAAAACTGAGTGTCATCATAGAGTATGGAAGTATTCGACTGTTCTGCCGAAAGGACCCGGGAAGAACTGCCGGCGCTGTCGTCGGTACCGTTTGTTCCGATTCGGAAGGCTTTTCCCTTCCGGGATTCTACACTTCCGAAAATACCTTTCAGTTTTCGCTTTCCCGTCAGTGCGTATAAGAGTCCCTGCCGAAAGGTCTCGCTGAAAACACCGTCGTACAGAACTCCTTCGATTTCTCCGACCGTTGCCGACGTTATGACAGCCTGAGGTGTTTCCTCCCGTATTCGGTCCGCCGTTTCACCGGAGGCAAACGCAACGGGCACGACATATCGTTCGGTCTGCTCATCGGCGAAGTTCAGTTCACAGATGAGCATCCAGGAGCGCAGCTCGCCGGAACCGAACGAAAACGCGTCGACTATGTGGACCTCCCGAATTTTCAGCGTCTTTTCCCGGAACCATCGACTTCGACGAACGTAGGACGGTAGTGCCTTCTGGAGGGATATCTTGAGTGTGTCACTGAGGGCGCTCCAGTCCCTGCTGGTCGTGATAACGGCGGCCGGTGAAGTAGCAGAGGAGTACTCCGTTTCCGCCGGCTCCAAGAGAAGCCAGTAAAAGTCGTTTCCTCCGATGATGACGGTGTAGTTTTCGTCTCGGACCGGTGGAAAGCGGGTCTGGCTGAACGCCTCTTCGGGGACAAAGCCGCGGTAGTCCGGCAGTTCCAGCTTGGTAACCTGGGTGTGTCGGGAGAAATTAACCAGTACCAGTATCGATTGGTCCTGATATCGCCGTATGAACGAAAAGACCCGATAATTTGTGCCGGGCACAACATCAAGTTCACCGCGGCTGAACGCAGTAAAACGGCGTCGCGTCGCGACGATCCTTTTCATCCACCATAACAGGGATGAACTGTTGATCTGCTGGGTTTCTACGTTTACCGAACCGTGGTGGTATTCCGGGTCGATTATGACCGGCAGGTACAGTTTCTGGGGATTTGCGTCCGAAAAACCGGCGTTCCGGTCGGGACTCCACTGCATCGGTGTCCGTACGCCGTTTCGGTCGCCCAGGTAGACGTTGTCTCCCATGCCGATTTCATCGCCGTAGTA
>JBAYPC010000063.1:0-9911 GCA_041677905.1 Alkalispirochaeta sp.
GAATACGCCCGGCTTACCCGGCTACTGTCGCCGTCAACTCTTACCACCGCCGTCTTCTGGGCGATCGGCGTCGTCATCTTGCTCTGGTTTGTCCTGCACTGGACCCTCCCGGGATATGAACTGCGTATCGTCGGGTACAACCGCCGTCTTGCCCGCTACGCCGGTATTCCCGTGGGGCTCTACACCACACTGTCCATGACTGTCTCCGGTTTTCTTCACGGGCTGGCCGGAACAGTTCTGGTCCTGGGGGTCCACCATCGCAGTATCATCGGCTTTTCCGGCGGCCTGGGATGGAACGGCATCGCCGTTGCCCTGATCGCCCGAAACCGGCCGGTGCTGCTCGTCCCGGCGGCGCTCTTTTTCGCCTTTCTCAACGCCGGAGCCCGGGCGGCGGTCCTCCAGAATCAGACGACCTGGGAGTTGGGGTCGCTGATACAGGCTGTGGTCTTTCTCTTTGTCACCGCCGACATTCTCCATAAACACCGCCCTCGCCGGGGCCGGCCCCTTCGAGATCGGCTGCGCGGGGGTCTACCCCGCCAAGGGAAGGACGGGAACACCGTATGATTCCGCAGATACTGCAAAGCGGTGCTATCCTCCTGATTGTGGCGCTGGGAGGTCTCATATCTGAACGGGGCGGAATTCTCAACATCGGTCTGGAAGGGATGATCGGTGCCGGCGCCTTTGCCGCAGTCGCCGTTGTCATGGCCGGAGCTACCGCACCGGTTGCGGTGCTCGTTGGGGGGCTGGCAGGAGTGGTGCCGGCACTTCTCTTTGCCCTGTTTGCCCTAAGGTGGCGGGCAAATCCTTTCATCGTCGGTCTGGCCATCAACGTCCTGTCGGCAGGTACCCTCCCCCTCCTGTCGGAGATATTTTTTGACAGCCGGGGTGCTCTGCGGATCGGCGAACACGCCATCGGGTACGTTCCCATCGTCATTTTTGCGGTGGTCACCGTGCTGATGACCCAGGTATTTCTGTACCGCACCATACCGGGTATTCGGCTCAGGATTACCGGTGAACAGCCGGAGTGGATGCGGGCCCAGCATCTGGGTGTCAGGCGGTACCAGACGATGGGACTGGTCGCCGCCGGGGCTCTCAGCGGTTTTTCAGGTGCCCTGCTGGCGCTGCGGATCGGAGTCTATATTCCCAACATCAGTTCCGGCCGGGGGTGGATCGCACTTGTCATCGTCTATCTGGGGTACCGCCGTCCCTACGGGCTTGCGGTGGCGGCCGTCTTCTTCGGTGTCATCGAAGCGCTGTCGGTCAGGGCCCAGTCGGTGCTCGGGGTACCGCCGACGCTCCTCTTGTCTCTGCCCTACCTCTTTACGGTGGCCGCCTTTGTCAGCTATGCCGCCTTCAGGCAGCACCGTCGGGGGATATAGGCCGAACCGACGTTATCTCCCCGGAGGGGAAGATCGTCTGCAGTGCCGAGACGTGCCGCTGCCGTTCCCGGGAGGTGTAAGCGCGGAGGTCCGCCGCTCGCCCGGCCGGTTCGCCCAGGTTCAGATTACCCGGTGTACCGGTGCTGCGCCGTTTTTCAAGGGCCGCGGCGGGGTCAGGCAACGACTGGGACCGGTACTCTGCTGCGGCCTTCCGGTAGGCGTCCCGAAAGGGAACGCCTTCTTCCACCAGAGCGTAGGCGTAGTCGGTGGCAAAGACCTCGGCGTTCAGCCCTTCGGCCATTCGCGACCGCTGGGGCTTCAGCCGTTCAACCAGCACGATCATTACGGCGATCTCTTCTTCCAGGGTGGACAACGCCCGAAGCAGAGGTTCCTTGGTGTCCTGGAGATCCCGGTTGTAACCTGAGGGAAGGCTCCGAACTACCCCGCGACATTGGGTGGCGTACCCGTCTACCACGGCAGCCCGAGCCCGGAGGAGCTCCAGGACGTCGGGGTTCTTTTTCTGGGGCATGATGCTGGAACCGGAACAGAGCTCATCGGGAAGGGTGAAGTACCCGACCTCCGGCAGAGAGAAGATCATGAGATCGGCGGCTATCCGTCCAAAGGTGGCGGCCATACCGGCCAGGGACTCGGCGATACGACCGTCGAGAGTGCCCCGGGTGTGTTGTACCGCCAGTACGTTGTTCTGAATGGTCTTGAAACCAAGCGCCTCCGAGACGTATTCCCGGTCCAGAGGCAAGGGGGTACCGTAACCGGCGGCCGAGCCGAGAGGACTCCGGTTGTTCAGTTCAGACACTGCCCTCAGGAGGGAGAGATCGTCCAGAAGCTGTTCGGCCCAGGACGCCAGCCACAGTCCAAACGTGGAGAGCATGGCGATCTGCAGGTGGGTGCGTCCCGGCATGACCGTCCCTTTTTCCTCTTCCGCACGACCCAGGAGCAGGTCCACCAGATCGAGGGCACCCTCGGTCACATCCAGAAGAACTTCCCGGGTGTACAGGCGGGTTGCCGCTGCAACCTGGTCGTTCCGGCTGCGGCCGGTATGGACTTTCTTGCCGGTTTCACCGAGCGCCGCGATCAGGAGACCTTCGATAACGGTGTGGCAGTCTTCATCACTCCGGGAGATGGCTACCTTACCGGCCAGACCTTCCCGGCCGATCCGCTCCAGTTCCCGGGAAATCGCCTCTGCTTCGGCGCCGCCGATCAAGCCGGTTTTCCCCAGCATCCGTGCGTGGGCAACGCTTGCCGCCGCATCGGCGACGACAAGCTGTCGGTCCAATAGATAATCCCGCCCAACGGTAAACCGCTCTACCACCTCGTCCAGGCGGTATCCTTTATCCCAGAGTTTTGCCATAGGGCAGGAGGGTAGCCGGGCGGACCGATTTTATCAACAAGCGGGGCTGCGCCGGGGACGCTCATATGGGCACGGGCGCCCCGGGTGGTCACACCGGGACGGCCCGTTCTTCCCGTCGAAAGATGAACTCCTCTTTCCCTGAAATACCGCCACGGGACACTCCATGACCTGATGCGTCGTCTGCGGACGCGCCGCCCGGAAGGTCCACCACGATGGTGCTTCCGTCGGGGAATTCTCCCGCCAGGAGGCGCTTGGCAAGGGGGTTCTGCACGAAGTTCTGTACCGCCCGCTTCAACGGACGGGCGCCGAAGGCCGGGTCGTATCCCAGGTCGCCCAGGTGGGCCCGGGCAGGACCGGTCAACTCTACATGGAGGCCCCGGTCGGCCAGGCGCTGCTGCAGCCGCTCAATTTCAAGATCCACAATCTTAAGAATATGGTCCTTGTTCAGTCTGCGGAAGGTGATCACCTCATCCAGACGGTTCAGGAACTCCGGTCGGAAGGCGTGCCGGAGACGCTCGTCCAGCTGCCCTTGTATGGAATCGATGTCTTCCGTTTCGAGGATGAGATCACTGCCGATATTACTGGTCATGACGACGATGGCGTGCCGGAAATCGACTAACCTGCCCTGACCGTCGGTGAGTCGGCCCTCGTCCAGAAGCTGGAGGAAGACGTTAAACACGTCGGAATGGGCCTTTTCGATCTCATCAAAGAGAATGACCGAATAGGGACGACGGCGAACCACCTCGGTAAGTTGTCCTCCCTGGTCGTACCCAACGTACCCGGGAGGCGCCCCGATGAGGCGGCTCACCGAGTGCCGCTCCATGTACTCACTCATGTCAATCCGGGTGAGAGCCTTTTCGTCGTCAAAGAGAAAGCCGGCAATGGTCTTCGCCAGTTCGGTCTTTCCCACACCGGTAGGCCCCAGAAAGAGAAACGTGCCGGTCGGACGATTTTCATCACCGATCCCAGACTTGTTTCGCCGGATCGAGTCGGCAACCGCTTCGATCGCCCGGGGCTGCCCCACCACCCGTTTTTCCAGAATGGTCTCCAGTTCCAGGAGTTTCTGCAGTTCTGAGGACAACATCTTGTTCACCGGTATACCCGTCCAGGCGGAGACCACTCGGGCGATGTCTTCATCGCTCACCTCTTCCCGAAGCAGAGAGTGTTCCCCCTGCAGTTCCTGGAGTTTCCGGGACTGCTCTTCCAGTTTCCGTCCGATTTCCGGAATGCGACCGTGTTTTATTTCGGCGGCCCGGGCGAGGTTACCGTCCCGTTCGTAGCGAATCTCTTCAATAGAGAGCTGCTCCTGTTCCTGTTTGAGACTTCGGATGCTGTCGATGATGTCCTTTTCGTTTTTCCATCGCAGCCGCATCTCGTCCCGTTCCTGCCGCAGCTCCGCAAGCTCTTCTTCCAGCTTTGCCATCCGTTCCTTGCTGCTCTTGTCTTTTTCGCTTTTCAGAGCCTGCCGTTCGATGTCCAGCTGCAGAATGCGCCGTTCCAGCTGGTCCAGCTCGGTCGGCTGGCTTTCGATTTCCATCTTCATGCGACTTGCCGCTTCGTCCATCAGGTCGATCGCCTTGTCCGGAAGAAAACGGTTGGTGATATAACGGTCGCTGAGAGTGGCCGCCGCCAGCAGAGCGTCATCCCGGATCCGTACACCGTGGTGTACTTCGTACCGTTCTTTCAGGCCCCGGAGAATTGCGACGGTGCTCTCCACACTCGGTTCGTCGGTGTAGACCGTCTGAAACCGGCGCTCGAAGGCGGCGTCTTTTTCGATATGCTTCCGGTACTCGTCCAGGGTGGTGGCGCCGATTGCCCGGAGTTCGCCTCTGGCGAGAGCCGGCTTCAGCAGATTGCTGGCATCCATGGCGCCTTCGGCACTGCCTGCACCCATAAGGGTGTGCAGTTCATCGATGAAGAGGATGATTTCCCCTTTCGATTTGGTTATCTCCTCGATAACGCCTTTGAGACGTTCCTCGAACTCACCGCGGAACTTTGTGCCTGCCAACAACGAACCAAGGTCGAGGGAAAGGATGCGTTTGTTCTTCAGCGATTCAGGGACATCCCCGGCCACAATGCGGCGGGCCAGCCCTTCGGCGATCGCCGTCTTACCGACGCCCGGTTCTCCGATAAGGACGGGGTTGTTTTTTGTCCGGCGGCTGAGAACCTGCATGACCCGCCGTATCTCTTCGTCCCGGCCGATCACGGGGTCCAGTTTTTCCTGCCGGGCGAGGACGGTCAGATCCTTGGTGAACTTCTCAAGGACTTTCATCTTTCCTTCGGGGTCCTGGCTGTCGACGGTTTCGCCCCCCCGGACTTCGTCCAGGATCTCCCGGATACCTTTTGCGGTAAGACCGTGTTTTTTAAGGATTTCTGCGGCCGTATCCGGTGATTCCAGAATGGCAATGAGAAGATGCTCGGAGGAGACGTAACTGTCCCCCATCTGGTCGGGCATCGCTTCCACTTTGGCCAGAATGCGGCCCATATTGGGCGACGGGTGCAGCTGGGCGCCGTCACCGCTTACTCTGGGCAGCCTGGCGATGGCGCGGTCCAGCTCATCTCGTATGGCCGGAGCCGGTGCTTCTATACGCTGCAGAATTGCGGCGATCATGCCCTGCTCCTGATCCAGGAGTGTACGGACGAGGTGGATCGCCTCCAGCGTACCTGAGTCATTTTGGTGTGCCAGTGAAACGGCGCTCTGCACCGCTTCCTGTGCTTTAGTCGTATATCTATCGAGATTCATCTTATTTTTTCTCCTCCCGGAGACACGGGTGACGGGGCTGCTAGTTAAAATAACCATAACCGGTGGCCCGGACAAGTCGCCGGGAAACGGCACAGGAAGGAAATGCAATGTTCTCTGTTATGGGGTAGAATCGGCGTGTGATGCATACTCGACTTTCCGCTGCAGTTGCGGTCCTGGTTTTTGTGTTGGTTTTTCTCCCGGTTCAGGCTTTTGGGCAGAACTACGACCCCGTTCCCGGAGGAGAACTCCTTGACCGCCTTCGGTCATCTCTTTTTCTCGGAACGACCGAGAACACCGCTACTACCGAATCGGTCGGTGGTGACGTCGTCAATCCGGCGGCATCGGCTCTGAAGCAGCGGATTCATATCGACACCAGTTATATCGGTATTGTTGGGGGTGGTGCCCTGAACGGCCACGCCGCCAACCTGGGGCTGTCCGTACCGACCCGGGTCGGCGTGTTCTCCGGCTCCGGAAATTTCGTCACCGCCGACTACGACGCGCTGAACCTGGGGACCCGGGGCAGTGTGAACGTGAGTTTTGCCAAGGACCTGTACCCGTCCCTGCTGGTGGGTACGGGACTGCGCACCCATTTTGGTACAAGCAGCGGCAGCGGCGGGGAAAGCAGTACCTTTGGGTTCGGCGCGGGGCTGGATGTGGGTATGGTCCACATCATTGGTCCGGTGGGATTCATGCCGGATCTGCGCTGGGGCGTTGCCTTGTCACAGTTGGGTGTGGGGTACAAGCCTGAATCGGGGACTACCGGCAGTCCCGCGCCGTTCACCCCGGCCGCGGACATCCAGGCTGTCCTTGTTGATACTGATGCGGTACATCTGGTGGTACACACCGGGTTTTCCGCCCCTTCTTTTCAGAACTTACGGTACCGGGCGGGATCGCAGCTCTCTTTTTTCGACAGGTTTGCGTTGAATCTCGGCTGGGATATCGACCTGAGAGAAGAGACCGAAACGGGCCGGGAAGCGGGTTCGCTGCTGCCGTCGGTGGGGCTTACCGTTAGGGTGGCCACCGGGAGCTCCGGCGGTGGCGGCGGCTCCGGCGGCGCCGACGGCGATAGGCGATGGAACCGCAGTGACATAGACATCCACACGGCCTGGGCGCCCCTCTACGACGACGTATGGGCCGCCGGTGCCGGTGCCCAGATCGCCCTGGGGGTCGTTGACCGTAACCCCCCGGAGATTGCCGTTGAGTACCCCCAAAGGGCGCATATCTCACCGAACAACGACGGGAAGTCCGACGATCTGCTCCTTCCGGTGGCGATCACCGATGAACGGTACGTCCTCCGGTGGGCGGTGGATATCCATGAACAAAAGGACGCCGAAGGCGCCTTGGTTCGGCGCATTGAAAACAAAGAGGAACGTCCCGAAAACGAAGGGTTCCGAAACGTCATCGACCGGCTCCTCTACGTCCGGAAAGGCGTCTCCATACCCGAAGTCATCCGATGGGACGGACGGACCGACTCCGGCGGAGTGGCCCCGGACGGCACGTATGTGTTCTTTGTGACCGCCGTCGACGACAACGACAACGTCGGTTCAGCCGGTCCTTTTGAGGTTGTCCTGGACAACACCGCCCCGGATCTCACGTTTATCGAGGCCGCGGGCGAAGACGGGCTGATCTTTTCTCCAAACGACGACGGCATCAAGGATGTCCTGATCGTCGAGACGGAGTCGTCTCCCGAAGATACCTGGACCGTTGAGGTCCTCGACGGAACCGATGCGGTCGTCTACAGCACCACCGTAGAAGGCGGAGCTGTCGGAACCATCAGCTGGGACGGCCTGGACGCCGGCGGCGTCCTGGTCCCCGACGGGGTCTACAGCATGCGGGTCTCTTCCACCGACCGGGCGGAGAACACGACGGTGGAGCGTCTCAACAACATCATCGTCGATACGGAGCCGACACCTATCGGACTGGCCATCGACATATCCCACTTTTCACCGAATGGCGACGGCCGCCGCGACACGGTTACCTTTACGCCGGACGTATCGGTTACCGAGGGCATCCGGGAGTACGAAATTGTCGTACGGGACCGGGACGGTCGGGCGCGGCGGACCCAACGGGGGGATACCCTTCCGCTACACTGGGTATTTGACGGCCGCGACGATGGAGGGAAGCTCCTTCCTGAAGGCACCTACCGGGGTGAACTGAACCTGCGGTACCGCCACGGAAATCAGCCGACGGCGGTCTCACCGGAGATAGTCCTGGATGTAACTGCGCCGCGCCTTTCGGTTCGGGCGGATACGCCGGTCTTCTCGCCCAACGGTGACGGTCTGGTCGATACCGTCCGGTTTATGCAGTCCACCGACAGCGCCCCCACCTGGACCGCCGTTATCGAACCGGTCGTACCTGCCGGGGCCGCAGAAAGTCGGCCGATCAGACGCTACCAGTGGTCCGGTCTGCCGGCTGAGCAGGTCGAATGGGACGGCCGGGACGACCAGGGGAACCGAGTTCCCGACGGCCGGTACCAGTACGTTCTCACCGGAGAGGACCGGGCGGCCAACCGGGCGTCTTCGCAGCCGACGGTTGTAGAACTGGATACCCGGGACACCCGGGTGTACATCTTTCCGTCCACCTCCGAGGCGAGCGCCGCCGTCCCATCGGGACGGGACGCCCCGTCGGCGCCGGACCGGCGGCAGCGGACCGGTGAGGCCTTTTCACCCAACGGCGACGGCGTTCAGGACACGATGTACCTCGTTACCGATATTACCGATCCGAGGGGAGCGCAGCGCTTTCAGATTGAAATTCTCAACGCCGACGACAAAGTGGTGGCCCGGGTTGACGGGTCCGACGCTCCCCGACGGAGTTACCCCTGGGACGGTCGCGACTCATCCGGGTCGATTGCCCCGGACGGGACGTACCGCGCCCGCCTGACCGTGGAGTACCGGCATGGAAACCGGCCCGTTGCAACGAGCCCACCCTTTGTCCTCGACACCGTTCCGCCCCGGGCAGCGGTGGCCGTCGCCGAAGCTGAGCGGGTGTTTTCCCCCGACGGAGACGGCGACAAGGACACCATCCGGATATCCCAGAGCTCGTCCCGGGAACCGCTGTGGACGGGCAGAGTTCTCCGCCGCAGCGACAACCGCCCCGTCCGTACGTGGCAGTTCTCCGGCACCCTGCAGGAGCTGACCTGGGACGGAACAAACGACGACGGTGAAATAGTCTCCGACGGTGAGTACTACTACGAGGTTGCCGGTCAGGACGACGGGGGTAACCGGACGGTTGCCCGAACCGAGGCGTTCCGCACGGATACTCGGGATATTGAAATCAGACTCCGGGCGTCCCGGTACGCCTTCAGCCCGAATAACGACGGCGTTCACGACGACGTTACGTTCCTGCCGGAGGTCAACATCGACCTGACCGTCACGGAATGGACCCTTGCGGTCTTCCCCGCCGACGGCGACCCGGCCCGACCTGTCTTTTCCCGCTCCGGCACCGGTGCCCTGGAGCCGGTCGTCTGGGGCGGCGTGTCCGATGGGGGCAGACGGGCACCCGACGGTGAGTACCGCGCGGTGGTCACGGCCCAACCGGTTCAGAGAGTGGAGCCGGTCAGCGTCTACAGCGCCCGGACGGTGCAGCTCGATACTCAGCCACCGGCCGTTACGGTGAACCTCTCTACACCGATTATCTCTCCCAACGGAGATGGAAATCTGGATGAACTGGTCATTACCCAGGAGACCTCCGACGAAGAACGCTGGGTCGGCACCGTGACTGACGACGGCGGCCGGGAAGTGAGTCGCTGGGAGTGGGTTGGCCCGGCACCGGAGGAACTTCGCTTTGCCGGTCTGGATAGCGGGAATAACCGCCTCTCCGACGGTTTTTATACCTACCGGATCACCGGTACCGATGGAGCCGGAAATACCGGGACCAGCGGCGACCTCCGTTTTGAAATCTACACCGCCGAAACACCGCTGCAGTTTTATGCGCAGCAGCGGGCGTTCAGCCCCAACGGTGACGGAATCAAGGACTCCCTGCCGTTGACCGCCGTGATCGCACTGCCTGAAGACGTTAAAACATGGACGTTCCTGGTCGTGTCCGAGGGACTGGGGCCGGTGTACCGTAAAACGGGTACGGCCGCAGATATCCCCCGTTCCTTTACGTGGAATGGACGAACCGACAGGGGCAGCCGGGCGGCTGAGGGACCCTACCGGGCCGAGCTGACCGTTACCTACCGGCACGGAAACGTTGCGGTCGCCGGTACGGACAGCTTTGTGCTGGACGTGACCCCGCCGCGCATTAGCGTTACAACCGACTTTACCGTATTTTCTCCTGGCGGTGCGGGCCGTCGGGACTCTCTTCGCTTTGATCAGACCAGTGACGCCGCCGAAGGCTGGTCCGGCCGGATAACGAATGCGGCGGGGACGGTGGTGCGCAGCTACTCATGGAACCGGACGGCCGAACCGTTTGAATGGAA
>JBAYPC010000064.1:0-9888 GCA_041677905.1 Alkalispirochaeta sp.
AAAGCCGAGCCGCCGCAGGGCCGCATACAGCTTACCCGTGGAAATTTCACCCGGTTTATACCCAAAAGCCTCGCCGATCGCCACCCGTACCGCCGGAGCGATCTGGACGACACTGTGCTTCTCTCCACCCCGCAGCACCCGCCAGACCTGGCCGGTGTCGTCGTGTTCGTAAATAGCACCAACCGGACAGTGAGCCGAACACTGACCGCACTTGATACAGGGACTGTCGTTCAGGGCAATATCACCGGCCGGAGCCATCCGCGTTCCATCGCCGCGTCCGATAAACTCCAGCGCCCAGACGTCCTGCATCTGCTGACAGACGTTGACGCAACGGCCGCACTTAATGCACTTCTCCGGATCCAGCACGATTGCCGGAGTCGAAGAATCCTTTTCCTGCTCCATTATGTTCATCTCAAAAGGTATTTCCCGAATACCGAAATCAGCGGCCAGCTTCTGAAGCTCGCAGTTCTGGTTTCTGGGACAGGTGAGACAACTCGACGGATGAGTCGAAAGGATCAGCTCAATCACCGTCTTGCGAACCTGGTGCAGTTCCGGATCATGGGTGATAACTCGCATGCCCTCGGTGGCCGCAGTTGCACAGGCGCGGACCATCTTGGGTGAGTTTTCCAGTTTGACCACACAGATACCACAGGCCGCCCAGGCCGGCAGGTCCGGGTGGTAACACAGAGCCGGAATATTTATCTGGGCCTCTTTGGCCGCCGCAAGAATACTGGTTCCATCCGGGACGGTCACCGCAGTGCCATTTACATAGCAGGTTATATTTTTCATAACTCACATCTCCTCATTCGATTAACGGCATATAACCGCGCCAAACTTGCACGCTTCAAAACATTCGCCGCACTTAATACATTGACTCTGGTCGATCACGTGCACTTCTTTCCGCTCGCCGGAAATGCAGTTGACGGGGCACCGGCGGGCACAGAGAGTACAACCTATACACTTGTCCGGCAGGATAGAGTACTGGATCAGGTCCTTACAGACGCCGGCAGGACAGTGCTGTTCATTGATATGAGCTTCTATCTCGTCACGGAAATAGGTGATCATGGAGAGAGCGGGATTGGGCGCCGTCTGACCCAGGCCGCAGAGAGAGGCACGCTTCATGGCGTGGCCGATTTCCGCAATCTGGTCCAGGTGCTCCGGTTTCCCCTGCCCCTTGGATATCTTGTCCAGGATATTGTAGAGCTTTCGACCGCCCACACGACAGGGTGCGCACTTACCACAGGACTCCTCAACGGTGAATTCCAGATAGAACTTGGCGATGTCGACCATACAGTCGTCTTCGTCCATGACGATCATACCGCCGGAACCCATGATTGAACCCAGCTCCTGAAGGTGTTTGAAGTCTATGGGTGTATCGATGTAGTCCGCAGTTATGACACCACCCGAGGGACCACCGGTCTGCACAGCCTTGAAGGCCCTCCCGTTGGGGATACCACCACCGATGTTGTAGATGATGTCCCGCAGGGGTGTGCCCATGGGAACCTCAACGAGGCCTGAGTTCTTGATCTTCCCGGTCAGTGCGAAAACCTTGGTTCCCTTGCTTTCACCGTTACCGATCTTTGCGAACCACTCACCACCCCGGTTGATAATGACGGGGATGTTTGCCCAGGTCTCAACGTTGTTGATGACCGTAGGCTTCCCCCACAGTCCCTTTACAGCCGGAAACGGTGGCCGCGGCCGCGGCATTCCCCGTTCACCTTCAAGCGATGCAAGCAGTGCCGTCTCCTCGCCACAGACAAAAGCGCCCGCTCCCAATCGAATTTCGACACTGAACGAAAATTCCGTGCCGAGAATGTTGTCACCCAGAAGCCCCAGCTCCGTAGCGTCGTTAATAGCCTTCTGCAGCCTCTTGATAGCCAGGGGATACTCGGCGCGGATATAGATGAACCCATGGTCGGCCCCGGCGGTATAGCCGGCGATGGCCATAGCTTCCAGAACACTGTGAGGATCACCTTCCAGAATGCTCCGGTCCATATAGGCACCAGGGTCGCCCTCGTCGGCGTTACATACCACATATTTCTGGTCGGACTCGACCGCCCGGGTAAAATCCCACTTCTTCCAGGTCGGGAAGCCGGCACCACCGCGTCCCCGCAGCCCGGATGTCCGAAGTTCATTGATAACGCCTTCCGGCCCCAGTTCGGTGAGTACTTTCTCCAGTGCTGCGTACCCGTCCCGGGCGATGTACTCTTCGATATTTTCGGGGTTGATGAACCCGCAGTTTCTCAGAACGATGCGAAACTGCTTCTGATAGAAGCTGATTTCGTCAATCTTGGCGTGTTCCTTGCTTTCGTCTTCTTGGTAGAGGAGACGATCCACTTTCCGGCCCTTGACGATATGTTCAGCTACCAGCTCGGCGGCGTCTTCCGGTTTTACCTCTACGTAAAAGGCCTCGTCGGGAAGGACCTTTACTATGGGTCCCTTCTCACAGAAACCAAAACAACCGGTCTTCACCACCTGAACATCTTCCCGTACACCGGCGTCGTTCAGTTCTTCTATAATGCGGTCAAAGATCTCGTCGGCCTTGCTCGATTCGCAGGCAGTACCGCCGCAGATCAAAATGTACTGATTGTATGCCATATCACTCTCCCCGTTTGGTATCCGCTACGATATCCGCCGAAGGCCGATCGTAGATGTGTTTGTTGACCAGTTTCTTCCCAACGATGTGCCGACGAACAATGGTACGGGCCACTTCAGGAGTTACCGAACCGTAAATCACCTGCGGCATGTCATCCATACGGACTTCAACGGTGGGTTCCGCATGATCAAGCCCCATCCCGCCGACCTGTCTGACCGCCACATTGGTCAGCCCGCGCTTCTCCAGTTCTTCAACAAACGCCTTCAACGTATCTTTTGCACCGGCGGCAATACCGCTGGTCCCCATACTCACGATGATGTCGACGTCTTTATTGTCGGGAGAACGCATATCCATGTCCTGCCGCTTCGTCTCTCTGAGTTTTCTCAGATCTTCCAACGTCATCTTTGCCATACCGTGGCCTCCCCTACTGTGTGTCCAGACTCTCTTCCTGAGAGCTGATGTATTCTGCCAGAAGTGACTGGGAGCCGACGGTTTCAAGGTCACCGAGGACATCCTTCAGTTCACTTCTCTGCAGGATATAGCCGGAGTCGAAACGCCGGCGTACAACGTGCAATTCGTAATCGCCATCAAAGCAGAACAAACGCTGCAGACTGTCCGTTATTCCATCTTTGGGAGGGGCATCCACGTGCCCTCCGGGAAATGAAAACTCCAGCCGAGTTCCCTCAGCCGGGACGCTTTCTATATGAAACGTACCGTCTACGGACTCTACCATCTGTTTCAGGAACGGAAGGCCCAGACCTACCGACCGTCCGGGGTGTTTCACCCCATCGGTATAAAACGGATCAAGGACCCGTGCGAGGACATCCCGGTCCATTCCCTTACCGTCATCCTGAAGTACCACTCGAATGGTGGTCCCCCCTGTCGTGCTTTGTTCTTCTACAATTTCCAGGCTGATTAGCTGAGCATCCGCTTCAATGGAATTCTGAACCAGATCAAGCAGATACTCCCCAAGGGTGTAATGCAGTCTATACCCCTTTGTACTTGGCAATGATCTCCGGAAGGTCCGCTTTTTTCAACTTTCCGTAGACATCTTCATTTATCATGAGCACCGGGGCCAGACCGCAGCAGCCGACACAACGGACCGACTCCATGGAAAAATCTTCGTCTTCCGTCGTCTGATTGACACCGATACCGAGAAGATTCTCCATCTCCTCTACCAGATCCTGACCACCTTTAAGGTAGCAGGCGGTCCCCATACAAATCTGGATTTTGTTTTTACCCGGTTTCTTCAGTTTGAAGTAGTGATAGAACGTGATGACACCGTATATCTTGGCAAGGGGCACATCCATGTACCTGGCAAGTTCCAGCGCTTCTGCTCGGGGTATATACCCGTAGACCTGCTGCATCTTGTGCAAGATCATGATGAGGTTGCCCGGTTTTTCCCGCCACAACTCAACAAATTCAACCAATTCGTCCGGTAGAGTCGTTTTTTGTAATGCCTGACTCGCCATAAATGAACTCCTGTTTTCTGTAGGATTTATATAACGGATTATACGCACGAATACGTTTTGTTGCAAGAGGAAGTTTTATAATGTGAACCGAATCACATTAATGCTTACCAAAAGACTTTATTGATTTGAGTTTGCATATCGAGTACTTTTCTGATAGTTTAAGTGAGGCAAGGTACAAATATATGGAAATTAAAATCAACCGTGGCATCGTACTGCGTTTGGCAAAGTACCTGAGAGTACTAAACAAGCTGAAAAACCTCGGTTTTGTGCGAGTCTTTTCAAATAATCTCGGCGACGCCATCGGTGTTACTCCCGCGGTTGTGCGCAAAGACTTTTCGCTCATCAACATCACGGGAAATAAACGGGGCGGCTACAACGTCGATGTCGTCATAGAAGAGATCGAGAAAATACTCGGCAAAGAAAAACGACAGGAAGTTATCATCGTCGGTTACGGCAATATCGGGCACGCCCTGATGAACTATTCGGAGTTCGACCGGGAAGGTATCGATATAATCGCCGCCTTTGACAATGACGAGGAAAAAGTTGACCCCAACGCAAAAATACCCATTTATCATCTCGATGGGCTTCACGGGTTTACCGAAGACAGGGAAATCAAGGTTGCCGTTCTTGCAGTTCCAGACCACGCAGCTACGGAGGTCTTTGAGATGATTACCGAAGCGGGTATTCCCGGTGTGCTGAACTTCACCTCTGTTGATCTGAAGTGCACCAAATGCGATTTTGAAGACTGTCCGGTGCGCTGTGTCGTTCAGAATGTGAATATCGGTTTAGAGATTGAAAATCTCTTCTACCTGGTACAGATGAAGAGCACGGATATGCTGGAAGAAAGCAAACCTGCATCCACAGTACCATTTCCCAGCCAGGCAGGTTGACCCTATGACCCTTGATGAATGCGCCCGCCGGGTATCGGCCGAATGGATTGTGCCGGGAAATCCCGAGTCAACGTTTGATAATATCGTCGTGTCTGATCTGATGAGTGACGTCCTGGTGACGGAACATGACGATTTTCTTCTGGTAACGTCATTGACCTCAGAACAGGTAGTTAGAACCGCTGATATAGTTGAGGCCCGGGCAATTCTTCTGACCAACGGGAAAGACCCTCAGCCGGCTCTGCGCACGCTTGCGGAAGCGCAGGGCATGCCCATCCTATCCAGTCCCTTTCCAACCTTTGATGTCTGCCGTTTACTCGCGGGCTGCGAGAACAATCCTGAAACCACCCGGAAAGTCGACTGACAATGTCTCATTCAAGTACTTTACCGATCAACACCGATCATGCATCTCCGATTATCACGGAGCTGATCTACCGATTGAAGATTCGGGATGTGATGACATCGGAGGTGTTCACAACAACTCCGGACAGTACCATGAGGCACGCTCAACAGGCCATGAAAGCGAACGGCATTTCCGGTATGCCCGTCGTTGAAGACGAACGGCTTGTCGGAATTGTCAGCATGGACGACGTCATTCAGGCACTGGTTGAGGGACGGACGGATTCGCCTATCCGGGATTACATGAGTCGAAATGTCATAGTCCTTGAAGACGACATGCCGGTAAGCTTCGGAATTTCCTATCTGGACAAGTACCGATTCGGCCGTTTCCCCATTCTGAATGCAGGGAGACAACTGGTCGGAATCGTTACCAGCCGGGATATCATCAACGCGCTACTCCTTGAAATACACAGGGAAGTTGAACGGTTTGAAGCGACGTACAGCCAGCCGCAGCTTGACGGTCCCGGGTTCACCCTTGAGTACACTACAAGAGGTTTCGATTTTGAAACGGCCGGCCGGCTCTCGACGGAGACTAAACGACAGCTGAAAATGCGTAACCTGCCACCTAAACTGATCAGACGAGTAGCAGTGGCGTGTTATGAGCTGGAGATGAACCAGGTTGTCCACTCTCATGGGGGTACCGTCCGAGTAGAGTACGACCCGCGTAACGGCACCATAAAAATTGTCGCCGCCGACCGAGGGCCGGGAATTGTCAACCTTGAGGAGGCCTTGACCGAAGGTTTTTCAACCGCTACTGAATGGGTCCGTTCCCTCGGATTTGGTGCGGGTATGGGGCTATCCAACACCCGTCGGGTTACGGATAAGTTCGACATACAGTCCACACCGGCCGGGACGGTTGTCCGGGTCACAATCAACACACCGGAGGTATCCAATGAACCTGCGTGAACTGCCGAAAGTTCTCGATCTTGAAGTCCTGCAAGACACTTTTGACGACAGACCCCTCAGCGGAGCGTACACATCGGACCTGTTGAGCGACGTTATGGCCCATGCCAACGACGCGGATGTTCTGATCACCATTCAGTCCCACAAGAACACCGTTGCTGTGGCGAGTCTGGTGGGTGTCGGAGCAATTCTCCTCAGCAACAACCGGCCCGTTCCCGAAGAGATGATCCAGGCCGCCCGGGACGAAAGCATCGGTATCTTTCGTTCCCGAGAAAACCAGTTTGTCCTCTCCGGGCGAATATACCGAATACTGAACGCCGAGTAGCAGTCGGCCGTTACGATATCGCTGTGACAATTCGGGCCGACCTGCACAACCACTCCTGCCTGAGCCCATGCGGCGACTTGGAGGTCAGCCCCATCCGGTTGGCCCGCCGCGCCGCCGAACGGGGGATTTCTCTCATAGCCCTGACCGACCACAACGCCGCAGGAAACTGCCCCGCCTTTGCCGAGGCGTGTCGACGAGTCGGCCTGATGGCCCTTTTCGGTACTGAGACGACCAGCCGGGAAGAAGTGCATATCCTGTCACTGTTTCCTGATGTCGAATCTGCCCTTGATTGGGGACGATGGGTGTACGACCGGTTACCGGACTTCCGACACGACCCTGAAAAACTGGGTGATCAGGTTGTGGTAGATGTGGACGAGAATATCCTTGCCTTCGAAGAACGGTATCTGATCCCGGCCATTGAAGCATCCATCGACGACATCGTTGCAGAAACGCTGCAGCGCGACGGCCTGGTCATTCCCGCACATATCGACCGCAGCGCCCACAGCATATACTCCCAACTGGGTTTTTTGCCGGACCTTCCCTTCAGTGCCCTGGAAATTACCCGCCGCCCTCCACCGCCGGGTGCCGAAGACTACACGTTGATCTGTGACTCCGACGCCCATTTTCTCGATGACGTGGGCCGACGGACGTTTACGTTCTCGGCAGAAATCTCGGTGGACTCGTCAGGGCAAGAGGTGTTCAACGCGCTGGCTGCCGCTCTGCAGGAGCGGCGGACCACCTTGTCGATCTGACCCAGCGGTTCGGTCCCAGCGGTTCGGCCTGCAATTACTTGGAAAGTCCCGGGATATGCAGTATCTTCCCAGTTCGATGAAGAGACAGTCTTGGTCGCTGCGTGTCTGTCGAAATTTTTGGTCTGTCCTCGTGGTCGGTGTGGTCCTGATTCTTCCTCTTACCGTCGCTGCGGCGTTTTCAAGCAAACGGACAATTCCGGAAGAACCATACCCCCCGGCGGGATATGATCTTCTCGAAGACGCCACACGGCTCATGTTCACCCGGGAGCACACACAGGACGAGATATTCAGACTTATCGATGAAGCAGAACGACGTTTTAGTGAAATTCCGGATGAAGATATCCGAACGTACTGGATTGCCCGGACCGACCTTGCTCGGGCGAGACGGTACAATCAGCTGAAAGACAAAAAATCGGCTGCCAAAGCAACCGCTCGGGGCCTCGCTCAGATTCAGGGAGTACTGGAGAAAGAACAGTTTTCCGAAGGACTCCGAGTTCTGGCAGATTTACACGCGCAGATGATGGCGGCAAAGGGGTTATTCTACATGATCAGAAACGGGAACGAAGCTCGTGATGCGGCTATAGCAGCACTGGAACGTGAACCACGAAACATCAAGGCCCAGATCACCGTCGCCGGTTTTCTGCTGAACGCCCCTCCTATGGCCGGTGGAGATACCGAGCAAGGCATACTTGTCCTGGAACGGGCCCTTGCCCAGGAGCCCGCCAGTGCCAACGACCGCTTTCTGATTCTTGGCTGGCTTGCCCAGGCAAGCCATACCCTGGATGACATGGATGCGGCGGAACAGTACTTTGCCGAAGCTCTTTCGATTTACCCCGATAGTGACTGGCTTGCCGAAATCGGTGACGAGATTCTCGAATAGCCGCCGGTCTGATCACACCGACCCGATGACATCCCGGGGCTTACTGCCGTTCTGAGGGCCGACAATCCCCATCCGTTCCATTTCCTCCACCATTCGGGCGGCGCGGTTGTATCCGACCTTCAGTCGCCGTTGCAGATAACTGGCGGACCCCTTTCTTGACGTGGTAACTACTTCAATCGCCTTTTCCATAAGGGGATCTTCCAGAACGTCGGCATCGATGTCGTCATCGTCCTCTTCGATAAATATCTCGTCGTCTATGTATTCGGGCTCACCAAAAGTCTTCACCTCTTCCACCACCCGTTCCACTTCACCTTCAGAGAGAAACGCCCCCTGAATACGAACAGGAAAGGGGTTTTCCGACGAGGTAAAGAGCATATCCCCTCGGCCGAGCAGCTTTTCCGCACCCCCCATGTCGATGATGATCCGGGAGTCCACCTTACTGGCGACCATAAATGCGATCCGGGAGGGAATATTCGCCTTTATGAGGCCGGTAATGATGTCTGTAGAGGGCCGCTGCGTAGCCAGAACGATATGTATACCGACGGCACGGCTCATAGCTGCCAGGCGGGCCACCGTACTCTCAAGTTCCTTACCGCTGGTGGCCATCAGATCGGCAAACTCATCGATGACCACCACGATGTAGGGCATCGGTTCGGTTGCGAGGTTCTTCCGTTTGATTTTTCCGTTGTAGCCGGAGACATCCCGGGCGCCCAGAGCGTCAAGCAGACTGTACCGCCGTTCCATCTCGTAGATGAGGTACTGCAGCGCCTGGAATGCCCGTTTGGGATCGGTGATAACCGGTGTCAGCAAGTGGGGAATGTCGTTGTAGAACTTGAGCTCCACAATCTTGGGATCGATCAGGACCAGTTTGACCTTTGCCGGCGGCTGCCGGTAGAGAATGGAACAGATAATTGAGTTTACACAGACTGATTTTCCACTACCGGTTGCACCGGCAATCAGCAAGTGGGGCGTCCGGGCAAGGTCGACTATCTGCGCTTCTCCGGCAATGTCCTTTCCCAGGGCTATCGGCAGGTTGAAACGATCACTGAAAAATTCATCATCCCGCAGCAATTCACCAAAGGAGACGATGTTCCTTTCTTTGTTGGGTATCTCGATACCGACCGCATGTTTTCCCGGAATAGGTGCCACAATCCGTACGCTGGAGGCGGCCAGGCGAAGGGCGATGTTGTCGGCAAGATTGGTAATCTTCGCAAGTTTCACACCAGGTGCCGGCAGGATCTCAAACATCGTGATAACCGGACCTTTCCGAATACCGGTGACCTCGGCTTTGATACCAAACTCCTCCAGGGTGACCCGCAGTACTTCCCCGGCGTCCCTGGTCCCCCCGTCAATCTCCCAGTACCGTGCATCCGAGGAGTGCCGGAGAATACCCTCTACCGGAAGCTCGTACTTTCGGCCCGGCTTGATCGGTCGTGGTCCTCGCTCTTCCAGGGGCATTTCCTCGTCGTCCTCATCCGTTTCGTAGTACCCGTCGATTTCCTCAAGCTCGTCCGGCTCTTCTATCTCGTCCGGCTCTTCTATCTCGTCCGGCTCTTCTATCTCGTCGTCCCTGCCAAAGTAGAGTGGTAAAGAAGGTTCGGGAACACTGTCCTCCGGTTCAAGACCCTCTTCCATTTTTTCTCGGAGCGCAGACAGCGTCTTTCGCAGCTCTTC